>JBKCTJ010000168.1:0-14912 GCA_046318875.1 Pseudobdellovibrionaceae bacterium
TGCAGTCAAAGGACAATTTAAAACCAGTTTGCTGAAGCAGCTCTGCTGCTGTCTCTTTAACAAGTGATGCGACGTCTGATTCGATTTCTTTTTTTCCACCAAATAATTTACTGAAAAATCCTGCCATAACATTCTCCTTTGGAGTTTAGGTTGTTTTATTTTGTGGGACCAGCAATAGCTGTTGCCCAATTCCAAAAAGCGAACTGATACACATATAAAGAGTCAAGCCGCTTGGAAGTGCTAACATGAACACACTGAATATAATCGGCATGAAGGCCAAAATTTTTGCCTGTGCAGGATCCATGGTCGTTGGAGTGATTTTTTGCTGAAACCACATCATCACACCCATTAACACAGGCAAAACGTAAAATGGATCGCTTTGACTTAAATCATGGATCCAAAAAATAAATGGTGATTGGTAAAGTTCAATACTGGAAGCGATAACCTGATAAAGCGCGAAGAAAATTGGAATTTGTAAAAGCATTGGCAAGCACCCGCCCAGTGGATTGGCTTTATGTTCTTTCATTAAAGCCATTACTTCGCGGTTCATTGTCATTGGATCGGCTTTGTGTTTTTCTTGAATAGCCTTCATCATTGGCTGGATTTTTTGCATCGCCTTCATGGATTTCACAGACATCAAATACAATGGCAAAACTAAAAATCTGACGAAAATAGTCAGCATGATAATAGCAAATCCCCAGTTTCCAATAAGACTGAAGAACCATTTCATTAAAAGCAAAAGTGGCTCACCAATGACACCAAAAAAGCCAAAATTAATTAACTCTTTCATATCAACATGAATGCTTTCCAGTAAATCATGTGACTTCGGACCAGCATAAAGCTTTTGATTAAAAATGAACTCTTCTTTTGGTGAAGCTGGTTTGTATGTAATTTTAGCAAAAGCATTTTTATCTGAAATTTGAGCGCTCAATTGCACCGAAGGCATGACTTCGGATTCATCGAGAACGGCCAAGCTAAAATACTGACTACTAATGGATGTTAGGTGGCCGACAGCAAAACTCTGCAAAATATTTTCAGACGCTTTGTCGACATTTATAATTGAGCGCTTTTTTGTGCCGCCTTCAATCACGATAAAATCTTGATGCTGAAAAGAGGGAAAAAGCCATGATGTGTTTTCATGGATATTGATTTTATCGGGAACAACAATTTGAATCCCTGTTTGATAAAACTGATCGCTTGGACCAATCACCCGCAACGTGCTCGCAAACACAAATTTTTCGGGATCAAACTTTAAAACGCGGCGAATTTCGGTGTTTCCTACTTGCGCTGAGCCTTCGAACAGTCCTGGACTGGTTTGCTTAATATCAAAGTTTAATTTTTGATCTAGGTAAAGAACTTCGAAAAGTTTATACTGGTGAATTCCAAGTAATTGAATAGGCAAACCCGCGCTGTCTTTGTAAGTTTTAATCGAATAGTTTTGAACTGCAAAGCCTGCAGATGAAACCTCAAAAGATGCTTTATCACTCTCAAATTTATATATTTGCGCTGGTTTGGTTGGTTCTTGCACGGCAAGTTCTGTTGTGGTTTTTCCTGCAGCGATTTGCTTGGAGTCTGATTGACCCGAAGGAGCAACTATTTCGCTCGAAGCCGCTGGTGTTGCTTCTGTTGGTTTTTTAGTTTCTTCTACGGCTGTTCTTTTTTTATAAGCTTCTGGATATTTTTTTGCGAGATAGCTTTGCCATCCTATAAAGGTTAAGCCCGTCAAAAGAATTGCAAAAATCATCTTGGAATCAAATAGTTTTGGTTCTTGAGTCTTCATGATTTTATCGCCTTTTCAGAAAGAGAATGGTGATGGTCTGCACAATGGTGATCCATACAAACAGGTGCCGGATCATATCCAGAACCTCCCGCAGGATGACATTTCAACAGCCGCTTTAAAGTGAAAAAAAATGCTTTATGAAGGGGAATGTTTTCAAAACATTGAACTGCATAAAAAGAACAAGAGGGTTCGAATCTGCAGTTGCCACCAAAAAATGGGGAAAATGCCACTCGATAGATCTGTAATAGCGACAACGCGAAATTCCGAAAAAATAAGTCACAGAACTTTAAAGAGCTCGTCCATGCTTTGTTTAAATTCAGAATACTTGCGTGTTTGATAAAACTCTCGATTCGTCTTTGTATTTTGGGGCAGAAATATCACGTTAAAATCATATGTTCTGTCAGATTTGGGATGGTTTTGTCTGAGATAGTTCCTGCACCAGCGCTTCAAACGATTTCTCATCACTGCAGATCCAATTTTTTTGGAAGCAGTAACACCCAATCGATGATAACCAAGTTTATTGAACATGAAGGAGACTAGAACCCAAGGCAGTATCTTTCGTCTTCTTCCATTTTCTTTAAGAATTTCAAAATCTTGAATAGTTCGAAGCGATGTCGTCTTAGGAATAATTACTTGCCACCAATAGTGACTGTTAATCTCTTGCGACCTTTTGCTCTTCGGCGAGAAAGCACTTCTTGTCCTGCGCGTGTTGCCATACGGGCTCTAAATCCATGTTTTGCTTTACGACGTTTATTCGAGGGTTGGTAAGTTCTTTTCATTTTTTCTCCGTCTTGTTTTCTGAGATTTCAAGGCCTACTAAAAAAGCACATCGCAACATAGCGGTCAAGGGTTGAAATCGTTTCCCATGACAGATATGACAGTTCATCTCAGTAATCAAGATTTGTAGATAATTAAGGTGCGAAGATCAAGCGCATATGTCAGAAGGTGTTCCGGGCGGGGGTGTTTTATGGATTCTGAATCTTCTCAGCTTCCTTTGGTTTCTTTGTTACAGACTCAGCAGGGTTCTGAGTGTATCTCTATGGAAATGCTCGAACTTTCAAAGCTGCCTCCTTTTAATGAAGCACTGTGGAGCCAAGCCAAATCCGCAATGAAACAGCGAAATGAATCAAATCGCCACCTGGGAATCTGGCTGGATCCCATCACATTGATCGAAGCCAAACAAATTGAAAACCGCATGAAGATCAAGCTTGGGGTACCTAATGCTCTTCATCATTATTATGTTGTCGAAAATCTACAGGATAAAATTTATCAAGAAATATCAGCTGTTTATCAAGCTTCCTTCGTAGCGGAATTCGTGGTGATTGCACAAACTTTAAACTCTCATGCGGAAACGGTGAACCCATTTCACGAAGCTTTGAAGACCTCATCTTCTCAATTGGATAGTCAAAAAGCTACAGGTTATTCAAAAAATAGTGGTTACTCTGACTACTCACAAACCACTGCAGCCTATCAGCCAATAAACAGCTACCAAAAGTATGGGTCTGATCCGCTCAACTCTGACTATTCATTTTCGACTTTTGTTGTGGGAAAAAACTCTGAATTTGCACATGCGGCGTGTTTTAATGTTTCTAAATCGCCAGGACTAGATGACTATAATCCACTAGTTATTTACGGACCTGTGGGAATGGGAAAAACCCATCTTTTGCAAGCGGCAGGAAATTACATCCGCGAAAATTATCCAGATATTCGGATTACTTACATGAGTGCAGAACGATTTTTAAACGAATGTGTTTCTGCTTTAAGACGGCAGGAAATGGAAAAATTCCGACAAAAATACAGGGAAAACTCTGACATCTTATTAGTTGATGATCTTCAGTATATTGGTCGCGGGGATGCTGTGAAGGAAGAATTTTTCCATACGATCAATTCTTTCATCGAACGAAAAAAACAAGTGATCTTGGCCACAGATCGAATGCCGAAAGATATCATCGGTTTAGAAGATCGAAGTCGCACAAGATTGGAGCGAGGATTAATCGTTGATATTACGATGCCAGATCTTGAAACCAGAATTGCAATCCTGAGATACAAAGCAGAAAAGCTACAAATCAGATTGTCTGAAGAAGTTGTCCACCACATAGCAAAAATCTCTAAAAGATCGATTCGAGAACTGGAAGGCAACTTAAAAAAAGTCAAAATGTTCTCTGAATTTCAGGGGTTACCTATAGATATTCAGCTGACCAAAAGTATTTTAGTGAATCACGAATCCCAAAGCACTATTTCCGTCGAAGAAATTCAAAAAATCGTAGCAGACCATTTCAAAGTCAAAGTGGTGGATCTAAAATCTGCTACTCGGGCAAAACCTATTGTTGTCCCTCGGCAAATTGCGATGTTTTTGATTAAGAAAAATTTAGACCGCTCCTTAGTTGAAATTGGAAAACACTTTGGTGGGAAAGATCACACCACCGTTATGAATGCTTTATCCCGCGTTCAATCTCTACGAGAGACAGACCGTGATATCAATAAAGATATCGAAGAGTTAGAAACCGTTATCAACAATCTCACAGGGGTGTGAATGTGGAACGTGGATAACCACGTTGATAACTCTGTGAGATGAGATGTGGATATCGAAAAGTGGGCTTACGGACGACCAATCTGCAGCTTGGCCGGTAAAGTTATCCACCGTGAAAAATAAGGTTTTACAGGAACTTAGGCAGTTTGATAGGCTTTCCACGCTCCTACTACTACGAAAAGACAAATTTAAATATAACGAGGTACTAAGATATGAAAATTAAGATCGAAAAAAAAGACCTCCAAAACATTCTATCTAAAACCCAAAATATTGTTGAAAAAAGAAATACAATGCCTGTTTTAATCAATGTTTTGCTGGAAGCTAGTGAAAATACATTGCGCGTTTTTGCAACAGATCTTGAGGTCAGTTTAACAGACTCCATTCCTTGTGAAGTGATCGAATCTGGCAAAGTTGCCGTGAACGCCAAAAACCTTTTTGAAATTATAAAAGAACTTTTTGAAGGACCTATTCAACTTCATAAAAGAGAAAACAATTGGCTTGATATCAAACAAGGTAAATACAATTCCAAAATTGTGGGGATTTCCTCTGATGAATATCCTGTCTTTCCGTCTTATCAGCTGAATGAGTTTATCGAAATTGATTCTCATTTTTTCAAAGAAATGATTGATAAGACGATTTATTCTGTATCAAACGATGAAACTCGCTATCACTTAAACGGAGTTTATTTCGAAATATTACCGGATAAAGGTTTTAAAATGGTGGCGACAGATGGGCATCGATTAAGTCTGATCCAGAAAGACCATATTTCTTCACAGATCAAAAGCCAACAAGGTGTGATTATTCCAAGAAAAGGACTTCATGAAATCAGAAAAATTCTAGATGGAATATCTGAAAATGTGAAGATCGCCATCGAAGGAAGCCAGTTTGTATTAAAAAGTGGAACAACGGTTTTAATGATTCGTTTGATTGAAGGAAAGTACCCGAATTATCAACAATTTATTCCACAAAAACTAACTCAAAAAATCTGTTTAAATCGTGAAACTTTATTATCATCTTTAAAAAGAGTTTCATTGTTGGCGAATCAAAAATCAAAAGCGGTCTTGTTTCATATCTCTGATGGAAAAATAGAAATTTCTTCGAATAATCCTGAACTTGGTGATGCTCGCGAAGAAATGGAAGTTGAGTATAAGGGTGCTGATATGAAAATTGGTTTCAATGCCAAATACATCACTGATGTTTTAACGAATATTCAAAATGAAAAAATAGACATCGAATTGAATGATCAACTTTCACCAGGTTTAGTAAGACCTCATAACGATCCAAACTACACTTGTGTTGTGATGCCAATGCGGATTTGATGAAATATACTTATTTTAGGTCCAAAAACTTTCGAAACTTAAAAGAATTTGAATTTAATCCACATCCCCGAGTGAATATTTTTTTAGGTTTAAATGGCCAAGGAAAAACCAATTTAATTGAAGCTTTTTATTTGGCGAGCCAAGGTGAAACTTTTCGCTTTGGTGAAATGACCGATTTGGTTCAACACCAATCATCACAAGCATTAATCCAATTAAAAATGGAAAAAAATGAATTGGAGGATCGAATTCATTTTCAAATCGATCAAGGGAAAAAAAATATTTTCCTTAACGGAAAAAAAACCAGCAGCCAAAAAGTTCAGGAAAAATACAACTGCGTTGTTTTCAGCCCCGAAAGTTTACAAAGCATCAAAGAAGGTTCAGAACAGAGACGAATTTTAATCGATGATCTGATCAAAAGTATTTATCCACAGAGAAATCAACAAATCCATGATTTCAAGCGACTCCTTAAAACCCGAAATAAAGTGCTGAAAGAAATTAAAGAAGAAAAATTCCCTAGAGATCAGCTTTTGGAAGTGCTTGAGAGCCTGCAGCCGCAATTCTTTAAAGCAGCCCTAGAATACACCACAATTCGCCTTCGAATGATCCACGAGATCCAACAGACGTTTAATCACAGTATGGAACAGATCTCGGCCAGGGGAAAGTCTGTGGAAATTAAATCGGCCACCTTGAGTTATTCTATTTCAGGTGAAAATGCAACGCACTGGACTGCAGAAGAAGTCATGGATGCGCTAAAAAAAAGGCACCAGGAACTGCATATTGCGGAAATGGCATCGGGGCTAAGTCTCTATGGCCCACAGAGACATGATTTGCAGTTCCTATATGATGGAAAAGACTCAAGAATTTTTTGTTCGCAAGGACAACAAAGAGCGTTGATTCTGGCTTTTAAAATGGCTCAAATTGTGTATCATTATAAGGTTCGCGAAAGTTATCCGATTTTGATGTTGGATGATGTGTTGTCAGAGCTGGATCAGGAAAAAAGACAGGCGCTTATTACCTTTCTTCATAGCATCCAAGCACAGACATTTATCACATCAACAGACTTGTATCTTTCGGAAGATTTTCCTGATTTAAATCTTTCTGTTTTTACTGTGAATAGGGGATCTATTGTTCGGCAAAAAAATGATTCTAAAAGACAATTTAAAATTAACCAATCTGAAATTAAACAAGGGTAATTGAGTGACAACAAATCCTGTACTAAGTTCAATATTAAGTCCAACTCCAGAAGAAAATTCAAATTATTCCGCAGATTCTATACAAGTCCTTGAAGGGCTGGCTGCAGTTCGAAAAAGACCAGGAATGTATATTGGTGATACTGGTTTTCGAGGATTTCACCACTTAGTTTATGAAGTGGTGGATAATTCTGTGGATGAAGCTTTAGCGGGACATTGTAAAAATATTACGATCTCAATTAACACAGATGATTCCATCACTGTCGAAGATGATGGCCGCGGAATTCCTGTTTCAGCCCACAAACAGGGTAAGTCTGCCTTGGAAGTCGTTATGACGGTCTTGCATGCCGGTGGAAAATTTGACGGTTCAAACTATAAAGTTTCCGGCGGTCTTCATGGAGTGGGAGCGTCCGTTGTGAATGCCTTGTCTTCAAGATGCCATGTAGAGGTCTGCAGAGAAGGTTTTGTTTGGAGCCAAACTTACGAAAAAGGTGATGTGAAAACCGCAGTTTTAAAGGGCGAACCAACAACTAAAACTGGCACTAAAACAACATTTAAACCAGATAAAGAAATTTTCAAAGATGAAGCTCTCACTTTTGATTTTGAGTACTTATCGAAGCGTTTACGCGAACTCGCATTTTTAAATGCAGGTTTGCATATTTGCATCAAGGACGAAAGAACAGGAAAGAAAACCGATTTTCAATTTTCCGAAGGTATTGCAGAATTCGTGAAATTTATGAATGACTTGAAAAAACCACTTCATAACGAAGTTGTTTATTTCAAAGCAGAAAAAGATACTGTGGAATGTGAAATTGCAATGCAGTGGAATGATTCTTATACAGAGAGTATATTTTCGTATTGCAACAACATTAATACAATCGAAGGTGGAACGCATTTGGTAGGCTTCCGTGGGGCTTTAACACGAACGACCAATGCCTATGGTCAAGCAAAAAACTTATTAAAAGATTTGAAAGACAATTTGGAAGGCGAAGATATTCGAGAAGGTTTAGCAGCAGTTGTTTCCGTGAAAGTTCGCGAACCACAGTTTGAAGGCCAAACCAAAACAAAACTTGGCAACACAGAAGTCAAGGGGATCGTTGAATCCCTGGTTAATGATAAATTGGCAGATTGGTTTGACCGCAATCCATCCACAGCAAAAACAATTGTGCAAAAGTGCGTGGACGCTGCTCGTGCAAGGGAGGCTGCTAAAAAAGCTCGTGAGTTAACACGTAGGAAAACAGCCTTAGACGGCGGATCTTTGCCAGGAAAAATGGCGGATTGCCAAGAGCGTGACCCGGCACTTTGCGAACTTTACTTGGTCGAAGGGGACTCCGCTGGTGGATCTGCAAAACAAGCTCGGGATCGAAAGATCCAAGCGGTTTTGCCGTTAAAAGGTAAAATTTTGAATGTTGAAAAAGCTCGTTTTGATAAAATGATCTCCAGTGAAGAAATTAAAATGATGATTTCTGCCTTGGGAACAGGGATTGGCAAAGACAATGTGAATGTCGACAAAATTCGATATCACAAAGTGATCATTATGACTGATGCCGATGTGGATGGATCACATATTCGAACACTTCTTTTGACATTTTTCTATCGTCAGATGCCGGAGGTTTTGGAAAAGGGATATATTTATATCGCCCAACCACCATTGTACCGTGCGAAAAAAGGAAGTTCTGAAGTTTACTTGAAAGATGATCATGCGTTGACTGAATATCTTTTAAATTCAGGATTATCGAGTTTTAAAATTAAAGGGAAAGAAGCCTTACCAGAAGCAGAATTAAGAAAGATGGTTTTGAATCTGCAAAGATTCAATCAGATTTTAAAACTGTCTTCACAAAAATATGATGCAGACGCGATTTATTTCTTTTTAACAAAAGCAGTTGCTCTGGAAGTAAGCTTGAATGACCAAGAAAAGATGACCGAAAATATTCAGCACTTTAAAGATTGGATTAAAAATACTCCGCGCTTGGGAATCACCGATGTGCAAGTCGCATTTACTAAGGATGAAAATGACAAACTCATCACAACACTAACAACTTCAAGATATGCAGATGTTCGACAAACAGTGATGAATCGAGAGTTTTTAAAAGCATCAGAAATTATTGAATTGAATTCTCTATGGACGCAAATTCAAACGGTTTCAAAACTACCAATCACTGCCGTTTTTGGTGAAAAAGAAAACGAATACGACAACTACAATGATTTTTATAACCAAGTGATGGAGAGCGCTAAAAAAGGGATTTATATCCAACGATATAAGGGATTGGGAGAGATGAACCCGATTCAGCTGTGGGATACAACTTTAAATCCAGACAACCGAAATCTTCTCCAAGTAACTATCAACGATGCTTTATCCGCAGATGAAACATTTAGTGTTTTGATGGGTGAACAAGTTGAACCACGAAGAAAATTCATTCACGACAATGCATTGCTCGCTCGCGAGTTGGATGTCTAGCAGAAGCGATTTAGTTTAAAGAATTTATTTAAAAGGTAAAATTATGGAAAATTCAGAAAATCAAAAAGGCATCACACAAGTCGATATTAACAAAGAAATGCGCGAAGCCTATTTGCAGTATTCAATGAGTGTTATTGTTGGTCGAGCTTTGCCGGATGTTCGCGATGGTTTAAAACCAGTTCATCGCAGGGTTTTATTTGCACAAAGTGAATTAAGCAATACCCACGATAAGCCGTATAAAAAATCTGCCCGTGTTGTTGGGGATGTCATCGGTAAATATCACCCGCATGGAGATAGCGCCGTTTACGAATCCATGGTTCGCATGGCTCAGGATTTTTCTTTGCGATATCCACTGATTGATGGACAAGGAAATTTTGGATCCATCGACGGTGACTCTGCTGCAGCATCCAGGTACACCGAAGTCCGAATGACCGAGTTGGCTGAAGAGCTATTAGAAGATATTGATAAGGAAACCGTTCCCTTTGGTCCGAACTATGATGACAGTTTAGTAATTCCTTTAGTTTTACCAGCAAAATTTCCGAATCTTTTGGTTAATGGAAGTTCGGGTATTGCCGTGGGTATGGCGACAAATATTCCGCCTCACAATTTATCGGAAGTTATCGATGGTTGCGTTCATTTAATTCATAATCCAAATTGCAGCATTGATGAACTGATTCAAAGAATTCCAGGACCAGATTTTCCTTCGGCTGGTGTTATTGCGGGCAAAGAGGGTATTTTACAAGCGTATAAAAAGGGTCGCGGAATCATCACGCTGAAAGCCGTTTGTGAAATTGTTCCCAACAAAGACCGCGAAGATATCGTCATTACAGAGCTCCCCTATCAAGTAAACAAAGCTAAGTTAATAGAAAATATCGCAGACCTGGTTGGTGAAAAAACCATCGAAGGAATTTCTGATATTCGTGATGAATCTTCCAGGGAAGGCATGCGCGTTGTGATTAATTGCAAACGCGGTGAAAATGCCAGTGTGATTTTAAACCGTCTTTTTAAATTTACTCAACTTCAAGTCAGCTTCGGAATCATCATGCTGGCTCTGGATAAAAAAAATCAACCCGTCACATTTGATTTGAAACGAATGCTCGAAGCTTTTATAGATCATCGTCGCGATGTTGTGACGAAGCGATGTTTGTTTGATTTGAAAAAAGCTCAAGACCGAGCACATATTTTAGAAGGCTTGAAAATGGCTTTGGATCAAATTGATGCTGTGATTTCGACAATTCGTGCATCACAAGAAGCAACAATTGCAAAGGCACAGTTGATATCAAAGTTTGGTTTCAGCGAAAGACAGTCTCAAGCAATATTAGAAATGCGACTCCAAAGACTAACAGGCTTAGAGCGCGATAAAATTTTGCAAGAACTTGCAGATTTAGTGAAACAAATTGATTGGTTGAAAATGGTTTTAGGCGATGTCCGCGAAGTTTTGAAAATCATTGTTGGAGAACTAGAAGAAATAAAGAAAAAATATGGCGATGAACGACGAACTCAGATTTCAGGAGACATGACTGACATCGAGGACGAAGATTTAATAGCAGATGAAAAGATGGTCGTCACAGTCACAAACACTGGATACATCAAGCGAATTCCAATTGAAGAATACCGTGTTCAAAAGCGTGGCGGCAAAGGTCTTAAGGGAATGGAAACTCGGGATGAAGACTTCATTACTGATATTTTCACTGCAAGTACGAAGACTATGCTTTTAATATTTACAGATAAGGGTAAGCTTTACTGGTGCAAAGTTCACAAGCTTCCGCAGGGAAATCGAACTTCCAAAGGGAAAGCCATTGCTAATGTTGTGCAGCTTTCGCCAAATGAAAAAGTCCGAGCGATTTTGCCGGTGGATGAATTTACTGAAAACAGGTACGTCGTGATGGTCACAGAAAAAGGCATTATTAAAAAAACATCTTTGGATGCTTTTTCTAATGTGCGCTCTGCAGGAATTATTGCCTTGACCACAGACCTAGATGATTGCGTTTTAGAAGCAAAAATTTCTGACGGCCAAAGCGATATCTTTATTGCAACGAAAGAAGGAATGTCGATCCGCTTTAATGAATCTGACGTCCGACCAATGGGCAGATCTGCGCGTGGGGTGAAAGGCATTTCGTTGTCTGAAAATGACGTGGTTATTGGAGTTGAGGTTTTTGCCAAGGGATCTATCGATACAGTTTTGATGGTCACATCAAAGGGTTATGGAAAGCGCACGGATTTAGATGAATATCGTGTCCAGAGCCGTGCTGGTGTTGGAATCATTACCCAGAAAACAACTGATAAAGTTGGTTTGGTCATTGGAACTAAAAAAGTAAAACCAACCCAGGAAGTCATTTTATCCACAGACAAAGGTCAAAATATTCGAATGAAAATTTCTGATATTTCTGTTTTGGGTCGTAATACCCAAGGCGTTCGACTGATTAATATCGATGAAAAAGAGGAATCTGTGACAGGACTTGCAATTGTGGAAGATGAAGAACCCGTCGTCGCAGACGAAAAACTTCATTGATTTGAACTATTGAAAGTTGAAAAGGATAAAGTGATCCAAAGGTGATTCAGCAGTTGGAGAATAAAAAAAGATTTTCAAGAACGTGCCGTTGTGTTTTGACAACGGCATTTATTTTTTTGTCAGTGTTTATTTCAAGCTGTGTATCTCAAGAACAATCCGAATATACAAAGGGTCGCAAACAGCTTGAGGAAGGCAATTTCAGGCTTGCCTTGTTTCATTTTGATCGAGTTATCAAGCGCAGCCCTGAAAATCGATTGGCTTTGTGGTCGGCGCGAGAAGGCTATCGAATTACTTATTTCGAAATTAAGGACTATAAAAGGGCCATTCAATATTCGGAATTTTTGATTTTGAAATCGCCCGACTCTGCAGAGCGTACGAAGTCGCAGCTAGCCCTTGCAGCTATTTACTTTGATCATTTGCAAGATTACCCGCAAGCCCTGTTGGAATATGGAAAATTGCTTTCCTTATCGCTAACCAATGCAGAAAGAATGAAAGTAAAGCTTTCTATTGCATCTGCTTATTACCATTTGAATGAATTTGACCAAGCGAAAAGTGAAATTCGTGAAATTTTAAAATCAGAACTCTCCGAAGACATTCGCTTTAATGTTCTTATTTTAGATACGAATATTCTTGTGAGTGAAAAAAATTGGCTGAAAGCCATCGAAAACTATAAAAAATTGGCTGAAGATTTTCCTGATAAAGCCGTTTCAGAAAATATTCTTCTCAACCTGTCTGCCAGCTATGAAGAAGTGGCTAAGTTCAAAGAAGCTGTGGAAGTATTGGAAAAACTCAAAAAAATTCACCCAGAGCCAGATTATATTGATCTGAAAATAAACAAAACTCTTCAGCGCAGTAAAAACGCTCCAGGAGCCAAGGGGTTTCGGAAATGAATAAAGCGAAATATTTGGTTTTTATGGGAATTGGTCTCGAGCTTTTTGCCTATACAATGGCGGGCATCTATTTAGGTAAATACGCTGATCAATATTTAGGCACAGCGGGTTTAATGACGGCGTTGTTGATTTTTATTTTTGGCGGTTTTTGGTTTTACCGAATTATGATGGTTCTTAAAAAAATAAATAGGAATCTAGATTGAAATCACTGATTGATCTGAGATTGAGCATCTTATTAGCTATGGGATTGGGACTTTTGATAGCCTCCGCAATGTACTCTGTTTATGACAAGATCAGTGCAATATCTTTTATTGTCGGTTATTGCATTTTTTTGTTCTCCATAGGGACCTCGTTTTTTATCTGGCAAATGATTGTGAGTAAAAAACAAGTTGCTCTGGGAACGATTCTTATTGTATCAAAATATCTGACTTTTTGCCTATTCATGTTTTTTCTAGTCAAACAAAATTGGCCCGGTAGCTTATGGCTTATTGGAGGTTTTGTTTCTTCGAAGATTATTGTCCTTGCTGGATATCTTATCTTCGTAAAGAAAAACCAAGATCAGGCAAATTAAAGTCAAAATCTTCTCGAGCGATCACAAAGCAAGGAGTTCCTTTGGCTGCTTTTAACTGGTTTCAAATTGTTCCTGGTGTTGGACACCACTATGAGCATACGGCAACCTTGGCAGCAGCTTCCAGCCTAATTATTTTATCGGGTGTTGTTGCGAAGATGGCTTTGGGAAAAGGAGAAGCCGCAATTGTTCCTACTGATAAAATTTCAGTGCGAGCTTTCTATGAAACACTGACCGCTTGGATTTACGGACTGTGCGAAAAAATTATTGGCCACCACGGGAAAGTTTATGCGCCATTGTTTGCGGCCATATTCGCGACGGTCTTCTTAAATAATATTGTAGGCCTATTGCCCGGCATGACCCCTGCTACGGAAAACCTGAACACGACCCTCGCAATGGGAATTATTATTTTTCTATTTTTCAATTACGAAGGCATTCGAGCTCAAGGTTTCATCAACTACATTAAGCACTTTGGTGGTCCTGTCGGCGGAATGCCATTGGTGATGGCGATTCCAATGTTTCTTTTAATTTTTCCCATTGAGATCATTTCTACTTTTGTTCGACCAGTCAGTTTGGGTTTTCGTTTAGCCAATGTCATGACTGGTGACCATGTTGTCATGGGTGCTTTTGCAGGTATGGTTCCCTACATTGTGCCAATCCCATTTTATCTATTCGGTTTATTCGTTTGTTTCATTCAAGCATTTGTCTTTACTTTGATGTCCATGGTTTACGTAGCTTTGGCCACATCACATGAAGAACACCATTAATAAAAAAATAAAATAACAGTCACTGAACTGATGAAGGAGATTTAAAATGAAAAGGATCGTAGAACAGGCTCTTGTTTTTGTAGCAGTAATGGGTGCATCCGCAATGGCGTTTGCTCAAGATGCTGCATCGTCAGCAACCGTATTGATGAGCAACGAAGTTTTTGCTCAACAACTAGCATTGCAAGATAAAGGAACTTCAATGATCGCAGCAGCAATTGCAATTTGTGTTGCAGTTGTCGGTGGCGCATTGGGACAGGGTATGGCTGCATCGAAAGCTCTTGATGGAATCGCAAGAAATCCAGCAGCGGCAGATAAAATCCAAACTCCGATGATCATTGCATTAGCGCTGATCGAGTCATTGGTTCTTTTCGCATTCGTTATCGCATTCGTAAAAATCGGTTAATAAAGAATTAAGCTTTATTAAGTTTGTAGAACCGACCTCAAGAAGGTCGGTTTTTTTATGCGATAAATGTTTTTCTAAAGATAGGAAAACAAAACACCAAAAAATGATGGTATTTGGACTACGATAGACCGCTATCAACTCTAGAGGTAAGCCTGGACCACTTTAGAAACGCGATCCTGAATTTCTTTAAGGCCACTTGCCGAATTTGATTCAAATCGCAAAACCAGGACAGGTTGTGTATTGCTAGAACGACAAAGAGCCCAACCGTCTTTAAAAGACAGGCGAATACCATCTGTCATATTCACTTGATAATCTTGATTTGAATTTTGTGGAAAAGCTTCGATCATCTTTTGTACGATAAGGACTTTTTTTTCTTCCGTTGTATCGATGCGAATTTCTGGCGTGTTAAAAGACGGTGGTAATCCAGCTAAAAGCTCTGTGATATTTTTCTTAGTTTTAGATAAGATTTCAACCAAGCGTAAAGCAGCATAAGGA
>JBKCTJ010000169.1:0-3231 GCA_046318875.1 Pseudobdellovibrionaceae bacterium
GATCACCATCAGGCCAGAGCCAATGTTTTTCAAATTGTTTGAAATTTCATCGTAGAGATCCTTTTGAGAAACTTGGTTAAAATCCAAGAAAAACTCATTCCATCGAAAATTCATTGTTTCAAGAAAAAGCAAAGTATCGTCATAAAGTTTAATCAAGAGATTGTCTGAATTATTTCGACGGCCAGTTGAAAATGAAGCAAGATTAAAAATCGCTTGAGTTTCTGAAGATGGAAGCACAGTTGTAGGGTCGATACGAATCCAAACATTCGATTCAATTAAAACTTCAGCCCATGCATGAGCATTTTTTTGAGTGATATTCCAGAACCCTCCGACTGGATTATAAGCTCCCCCATGATATCCGACAACGACCCTGGAAGGCACGCCCAGAGCTCGTGCCAATGAAACAAAAGCAGATGCATAGTGTTCACAAAAGCCTTTTTTTCCACGTGTTAAGAAAGCTTCAAGATCTTGTGCTTCATCCCCTGGACTGAGAGTGTACTGAAAATTATTTTTAGAAAAATAATTTAAAATAAACTGTGCTTTATCAAGTCTGCTAGCTTGTTCCGGTATTTTGGATTTAAATTCTTTGACTAAATTGTCAACGCCAGCAGAAAAAGGAGTGAGCTGAATATGTCTTTTTTCAAAGTTCACTACTGCAGGGAAAATTGTCTTCGCGCTCTCGTTCATAGCTTGTTTGTTTCTTTTTTCAATTGCACTCACAGAAATGTAGCCTTCATTATTTGAATCCCCAGAGTAGGTTTGTCTTTTCAATAATGGGTAATCAAAAAAATACACTCCTGATTGATTGTTTGATTCAGTAAGATCAGTTCCTCGCAAATCTATATTTCTTTCTAAGGCAAAGGCCCACCGGCTTTGATGTGGTTCAATTGTAATCTGGTAACTTATCCGCTCTGAGGGAAGTTTGAACTTTGAATTTTTTGCTGTTGGATTATTCTTCGCTTCGTTCTGGAAACGAGTATCTAAAACTGCATCATGTTTTTTCCACTCGAAACCATCATTGAGTTCAAGGACTTCGCCTCTCCAATAGAGATCATTGGCACGAGGCTCAACCCCTCGAAAACGAGCTCTGAAAACCAAATCATTGGATTGGAAGAGTTGGGTTATGCTACCAGGTTTCAAGCTTTCCGCTAATCCTGAAAAGCCGGCCCCTGAACCAGAGCGATTGGATTCAATTGAAGCACCAAAATTATGAGTGAAACGGGGAAATAGAAAAAAGATCAGAATTGTAATTGGAATTGATGCGAGGACTTGTTTTACGAGAAAAAAGTGTCTTGCGTTTTGGGTTTGAATCCTGAGAAAAGACCATAACAATAAATAAAGTAAAACGACATGCAAGACAGTGACAAATAAATCTAAAGTGAATAGGAATCTGCCGATAACCATAAAAACACCAAGCAAGAATATGAATTTTTCGTCTCTATAATCTTTGTTTTCAAGTATTTTTAGGCAAGTTAGAATTGTTAGAAAGTGCGCAGCTGGGTCCCTCCCGAAGAATGTCCTGTATTTAAAATAAACTGCTCCGAAGAAGATCACTGCAAGAATTCCAGTCACGAAACGCGAAGGTGGTTTTAGCAAAGCTTTCCAAATCAATAAAGTTCCACAAATGGCACTGACCCAAGGTTCAACTTCAAAAAGCATTGAAATAACTGAAAACACTACAATCAAAACAAGTAATTTTTTTGGATTTTTTAAATTTTCCAAGTGGCTAACTCTTTAAGGCAATTGAAGTAGTGACCGCTCTGAGAACTTTTCTTAAAAAACTGATGGGGAAGTTTTAAAGAGAATTCAATATTTTTCTTATGACATTCATCAATCCACAAGGTTAGCTGAGAAATACGACTTTCCGAGTCCATCAAATATTCAGTTTGCTCCCATGTGAAATCCGTATTCAATTCAACACCGCTTCCATATTTTTTAACCATTAATTTTTGAATGCGAGCAAAAACTTTCCAATCAATGCGCAGAAAAGATTGGTTTCCATTATAGACTTCGTGATTTAAAAATTCGTCGGAATCTTCTGCTAGCGGTTGCGCTTGATCAATTTGAAAAAGGGAAAGTCCTTTTTTCTCGGGAAAAATCAAAATTTCCTGATCGAATTGAACCTTCTTCCAACTTTTGAACATTTCAAAGGGGTAAAGACTCAATATTTGAAGTTGCGAAATTTTAGACCAACCTCTTTTTTTAAATTTGATCGTTGCAGATATTTGCTCCAGTTGTTTGGGTGCAATGAAAGGAATTTTGATCGGTTGTGAAAGCTGAGGTGAGAAAATTTCGCTGTCGATGATTTCCCAACGGCCCTTGTTTTCGATCTCAAATGTGCAAATGAAGTCTTCGTTTGCAAAGGACTCTTTTTCGGTGATGTTGACAATGTAGAGCTTTTCAATATTTTGTGCACAGCGAACCATGTTCTGAATACAAAAACTTGCGATAAAAAAAACAGCTGCATAAACCAGATTGTTTGAATAGACGAAAGCCAAAAAAAGCAACAGGACTACCAGAATACCCGTTGCAAATCCAAAAGGTGTGGGAATGATATAGGTTCGCAGCGGTCGTTCAAATCGCTTTAAAAATTCGTAGATTTTTTGGTAATAAAAATTCTTCCGAATCACCATTGGATCAAACCCTAATTTTATGAATTAATTCAAGTGCTCGGGCTTGCCCCACTTTTAATCCGTCATTCCCGCCGAGTCGATGACCCAAAACGTAGGGAGCTACTTCTTTGACATCTTCTGGTGTGACATAGGCACGCTTCTGCAAAAATGCATAAGCTTGAGCTGCTTTAATCAACGCGATTCCCGAACGAGTTGAAAGAGAAGTGTAATCATGTTTCCGAGTTTCGCTGATGAGAGCGTAAACATATTCAGCAAGCTTTGGACTGATTTTAATTTGGGGGATGATTTCTTGAGCCTCTGACACTTCAGCCATGGTCACGCAAGCTTCCACGTCTTTTAATTTTCGGCGCGAATCGTAGCCCATAAAAATTTTAGTTTCGGCTTCTTTGCTTGCATAATGAATTTCCAAACCGATCAAAAATCGATCGATTTGTGATTCTGGAAGAGCAAAAGTTCCCACTTGGCTTCTTGGATTTTGAGTTGCAACAAAAGTAAAATGTTCCGGCAATGGAAAGAGCTGTCCATCGACGCTGATTTGGTTTTCTTCCAAAGCTTCCAACAGAGCACTTTGTGTTTTTGGATTAGCACGGTTTAATTC
>JBKCTJ010000170.1:0-8465 GCA_046318875.1 Pseudobdellovibrionaceae bacterium
CCCCAGGATGGATCGAAGAGAATGCTTCCATTCAATTCAGCAGTTGCATTGGTTAATGTCAGGACGACCAAGGCGCCATTTTTTTCAAGATGAGAAACATACTCACCTCGAACTCTCACACCACTTGGGTATTTGAGCTCGATTTGAGTGCCTGTCATCATGGGTGCTAACTCTTTAAAACTCCATAAAGACTTGTTTATTCCGACGGGAGTGCCAACGGGAGTTCCAAATCCATGGGGATGTTGATCTTTTCCTTGCCCTGGAAGTTGTTTGAAATCAGTAGCCAACTGGCAGGGACCTTCAAAACTTAAGTAAGCAATATTTTTATTTGAATCAATGATTTGGGATTTGCAAATGCCACCGATTTGTAAACCCGTATCAAACTCCACTGTATTCACTGTTTCCGCAAGGATGGCTTTGCTGACTGCTTCAAACCCGCCGGCTTGAAAAGCCATCGTCTTTGCCATTTGATGGAGAACATCCAACATATGCTGAAAATCTTTTGCTACAAAAAGCTGAGGTTGGGGTTCAGTGATATCGTAAGAATAATTGATGCAATCAATACTGAGTGGAATTTTTTTTACAGAATCTGACAGGCATAATTCTGATTCACCCACAGATGACAACAACCCAGCACCAATGATTTTTGGTGAATTCAGATCACCAATCAGTCCGTATTCCGCTGTCCACCAATTCATTCGCGAAAGCAAAGCTGCTTCGGAAACATGGGTAATTGCAGAATTTGCAGCAATGAGGTTTTTCTCGGCTGTTGCAATATCTTGATCTGTTGAATTTGGATTTTCTTTGATATCTGAAAGATCGCGAATGGCACGGTAGACGTTCATGTCTTCTTTGCTGATTAAAGCTTTCTTTGCTATCTGAGCATATTCTTTTAAATAATTTGAATAGTTTTTGTTTACTAAAAGTGGTGCGTGTCCGGCTGCTTCGTGAACAATATCAGGTGCCGGTGTGTACAACAGATGATCCAGAGTTCTCATGTCTGAAGCGATGGGAAGAATTCCCAATGATTGTAATTCCATAAAAGCTGCCGGCGGAATAAATCCGCTGACAGGCAATGCGCGCCAGCCAAATTTTGATAAGCGTTCGCTGATATCTTTGATCAAAGGAATTTTTTCAGTTGATATGCCGGTTTGGGAAAGTCCATCCAAATACGACTCGTGAGCATGCTGTCCCAAATAGGATTTCAACTGTCGTAAAATATATCGCCAAACCGCTTGATCAAGGGGAGTGTAACGATCTTGATTTTGAATGACGATGTATCGCTTCAAATAAGAAGGAAGTTCCGTCATTGAAGAATCGCTCATGTTTTCAGATCCTGAGTAGATTGAAGAGCTAAATAATTTTTCACGTAGTCAGCGACACCTGCTTCTAGAGTCCACTTGGGTTTTGAAAGGCCTTGGGATAACCATTTCTTCATTGGTGCTTCCGTGTAATACTGGTACTGGTTGCGCAAATTCTGGGGCATTTCTAGCCAATGGATCTCTGGCTTCTTATCCATGGCTTTAAATACTGCATGAGTTAAATCGAGCCAAGTTCTGGCCCTTCCATTTCCCATATTGTAAATTCCATTGGCAGCTTTGTGATTCATCAGCTCAAAAATCCAAGAGGTAACATCTTTTACATAAACAAAATCTCGTTTTTGTTCACCGTCTTTATAATCGGGGTGATAGGATTTAAATAGTCCCATGGCTCCAGTTTTTTGAATTTGAAAAAAGGCTTTGTAAGCGACACTGGACATCTCTATTTTATGATCCTCTTGAGGGCCATAGACGTTGAAAAATTTTAAACCTTGCCATCGAGGGGGTTGATGTTGCGGACCACGGGCAGCTTGTTCAAGGGCCCATAAATCAAAAAGATGTTTTGATTTCCCATACAGATTCAAAGGGACAAACTGATTCAAATTGCCTTGATCATCAAAGCCCTTCCGTCCGTCGCCGTAAGTCGCCGCGCTGCTCGCATAAATAAAAGGAATTTTCTTTTCAGTGCACCACTGAAATAACCGCTTTGAATAGTCGATATTATTTTCTGTGAGAAATACCCAATTGGTTTCCGTCGTGGAAGAGCAAGCACCCAAGTGAATGACATGGGTGATCTGATCTGCTTGCGAGGACTGTAAAATCTTCCAAACATCGTCTTTCAGAGCAAATTTTGAGTATTTGCAGCCTCGGAGGGGGCCTGGTCTCTGTTCCAAGGAAACGGTATCGATCAAGATAAGATCATGAATTCCTTGAGAATTTAACTCCCAAGCCATCATACTTCCAATAAAACCGTTTGCACCAGTAATCAAAATCATCGTGAGTTAGTCTATGAAAGCCTTGTCAAAGTCACAAGCAGAACTAGTAAATAGTTCAAATGTTTTGCGCTGAATTCAATAAAATTACCTTGTATCGCTTCACGTTGGTTCTTGCCTCTGAAACGAAAGAGCGGAAAATGGCACCCTAGTTGCTTTATTCCTGAACAGATGACGTTGACTGAGTCTTTGACGATACAATGTGATCAATTCGGTGTGGAGGCTGTTTGGAGCGTATGCGGAAGTTCGTCATAGCCAGTGTGGTTTGTGCTGTCGCCATGGGTGTTATTCACGTTGTGCACAAGACATTGTCTGTTGATTCTTCAATTCAAACAGCCTTTCCGCGCCAAGCCATCCGTGGTTCCGATTTTTCCCCGCGAGCTGATCGCGGTATTCCATTATCGAATCCTGTTAAAATTATTACTCCTTCAAAACCGAAAAGTGTGGATGATTATTGGAAACAAACGGACCTGGACCTTCATTATGTTGATGAGTTGTTAAAAGAAAAATATTGCAACGAATCGGAAAAGCGATTTTTAGCCTGTGTTTCAGCACTGATTCAAATGGCCAAAGAATTGCGTTTGCAAATCCAGCCGAACAATCAAGTTGTTGCCTTAACAGATCAATCTTATCTAGATAAAAGTGAAAAAGAAATTCTAGCTGCTTGGAAACATTTTCATAAAAACCAAACAAGTCGAATTCCTGGAGCAACAGTATTTTCAATACAAAAAGCATATTTAAATTTGAAAAAATCAATTCGTAAAAAAGATGCTCCTCGGATAACAGCAATAGGTTTGAATGCATTTATTTCTGTTGATTTAGATCCACATTCTTATTTGATGCCTTCAAAATATTACAAAGAAATTATTTCTAAAGCAGATCCTTTAAGCTCAAATCTAGGAATTGTTTTACGTGAACAAAATAAGACCTTTGTGATTCGAAGAGTTTTTGATGGGTCTTTAGCACAAATAAACGGTTTAAGGCGAAATGACGAATTGATCGAAGTCAATGGAGTCTCTTTGAGGGGACTCAGTAAAACGAGTTTACAAGATCTTTTGCGCGCTGAAATTGGTGCGACCACACAAATCAAGGTGAAACGCGAAAAAGAAACCATGGCTTTTACTATTCAGCGGAAAGCCACCACTTTAAAAACAGTAAGTCATGGGATTCATCCCCAAAATAACAAAATGGGAATCCTGACATTGAATAAATTTGCGAGTGGATCTTGTGATTTAGTTGAACGCAGTTTAGTTTCTTTGAAAAGATCCGGTGCGACTTCGGTCATGTTGGATTTGCGTGACAACAGTGGCGGACAAATTGATGAAGCGAGTTGCATTATTGGACTATTCACGGGTCCAAAGAAAAATATTTTTCAATTGAAGTATTTTGAAACTGCAAAGGGATACGATTCCTACTCAACAAATCGCAAGCGTATTTTTGCAGGACAAGTCGCTGTATTAATCAATTCAAATTCAGCAAGTGCTTCTGAAATTGTTGCCGGAGTTTTGAAAGAAATGAACCGTGCCTTGATCGTTGGCGATCGCTCTTTTGGTAAAGGGAGCTTTCAAGAAGGCGAAGGTTGGGGACATGGCAGTGATGTGATTTTCTTTAAGACTCAAGGGCTTTTCTATTTTCCTTCGGGCCAGTCACCGCAGGGGATTGGTGTCATTCCTGATATTCAAGTTCCTCAAGTGGCAAGCTCGCCCAAAGAATCTTACCGGGAATTTGATTTGTACTGGAGTTCAATTCATAACCCTGAATTCAAGTCCATTGAGCGCTATGTGAAAGCCAATACAAAAACTGTCGTTCAGCCAACCAATGTGACAACTTGGAATCAGGGAACTTATTCTAAATGTTTAAACGATAAATCGAATTCAAAATCGAAACAGCAGTTGATGCCTTACCAAGTCGATTTTGAGATCGATTTAGCACAAGAAGTTTTGGGATGTTTACCGCCGATGAAAGCAAAGACAGTGACTGGTAATGTTGGCGCGAGAACGGGCAGATAAGAGCATTAAGACGACAACTGTAAATGAGACCTTTGAAGTGAGATATTGAGATGAGATCCGTGAATTGCATTCATTTTGAAACTGATCTTTTCGATCACAAGTTTATTCCATCGAAGCGACCCAGCTCAAAGCTGATGATCGTCTTGCATGGCCGTGGTGATAGTCTAAAGCCCTTCCGATTTTTTGATGAAGAATTAAAAGTGGCGGATTTGAATTATTTGTTGCTGAATGCGAACCGGCGCTATTTGTCTGGTTTCTCATGGTACGGAGAGCCGCCATTCCAAGCCCAGGGTGTTTTGAAAAGCCGACAGCGATTATTCGATTTACTCTCGGAATTAGACCGCAATGGCTTTTCATCACGGCATATTTTTCTGCTGGGATTCTCTCAAGGTGCATTGATGTGCTCTGATTTGGGAATGCACTACCCGAAAAGATTCGCCGGAATTGTCTCTGTCAGTGGTTATTTTTATTTTTTCTCGAAATGGAAAGCCGCTTTGACGAAGGATTCGCTGAAAACGCCGTGGTTATTTACCCATGGCGATAAAGACGATGTCTTGGATTGGCAATCCGCATGGTTCGGAGTCCAAAAACTTCGAGAAGCCGGCATAAAATGCG
This sequence comes from Pseudobdellovibrionaceae bacterium, assembly GCA_046318875.1. GTDB lineage: Bacteria > Bdellovibrionota > Bdellovibrionia > Bdellovibrionales > Bdellovibrionaceae > JBKCTJ01. The sequence goes on from JBKCTJ010000170.1 coordinate 4,936, forward strand.
ACTGGAATTTATTCCAGAAAAAGCATGTCTTTAACGAAGATGATTATAAAGTCATTCGAAAATGGGTCCGCGAGCGGTTGTAGCCTGGGAGATTCGCCATGCATGTCCGAAACGTTTTGGATTCCGATTTAAATGCAATCACCGCGCTTATTCTTCTGTGTTCTGAAAAGTACATTCTCCCTGATTTCAGTGATGAAGGTGTTGCTGCGTATCGGGCATCTCACTCTTTGGAAAAAATGAAGGAGAGAATTCAGATGTACGATTATCAGGTTCTAGTAAATGAAAGCGATCAGATTTTCGGTGTCGTGGGCATGCAGCCTGTTTCCCATCTTTTTCATTTGCATGTAGATCCAAAAGCTCACGGTCAGGGATTGGGTCGACAATTGTGGGAACACGCAAAAAAATCTGTTTTATCCAAAAGCCAGACTGAATTCTTCACTGTGAATTCTTCAATTTATGCAGTTCCATTTTATCAGAAGTTGGGTTTTGTTCCAGGTCTGCAAGAGATCAAAAACGGAGTGAAATTTGTTCCGATGAAAATGGAGCTTTAGTCTGTTTGGTGTACCTTATGAAGGGTTTCAGTTGTGGGTGTTGACGGGGTGCTTTGAATTTCTATTCGAACGGCTCTTTCACGAAGCGATGCATTGTAATTTATTTTTCTTGCCAGGTTTTTTTCATTTTCAGGATGGGTGGCAACAGATTTTATTTATTAATTCAGGACGCGGAGCCCTTGAGAATTAATGTTGGCTTAGCGGGGATTTATCGATTGTCTGTGAGCTATCAAACCTCATTCTCCACATAGCCTATTTATTTGAAAACACCCAAAATTACGAAAGTAAAAGCTATGGTAGAAAATGTTCATGAACACATGAAAGGATGTTTTATGAGCAATGAGATCTTTGGCAATGTAACTAAGATTTTTAGCAATCAACATGAGGTTTACAATAATGAAAGTAACGTTTGTAGTAAAGAGACTGGCAATGCTAACAATGAAACTCATGCAAAAATAGAGGTCTCTAATTTATCCGATGATGCATTAATTTCGGCTGTTAGAAATTTAGTAAAGAGTGAGCGCAGGATCATGCATCTGGTTCTCTTACATATTCAAGAAATCGATAACAGACGATTGTATTTAAAACTTGGGTACACTTCTTTATATCAATATCTCACTCAAGAGTTGGGCTATGCGGAAAATGCTGCTTATGATCGTATGCAAGGCGCAAGACTTTTAAAATCAAATCCTAATATTTCTAAAAAAATTGAAGAGGGTGCTTTGAATTTATCTCAGCTGGTGAAAGTGAGTGCTTGTTTGAAACAGGAGAGGAAAGATGGAAAAATTGTTTCTCCTGCATTAACTCAAAAATTATTTCAACAGATTGAAAACAAGACTAAATTTGAAACAGAGATGATTTTGGCACAGACTTTTCAACATGTTCCAGAGCAAACACAAAAAATTAAACCACAGCAGGACGGCAGTGTAGTTTTGCAAATCACATTGACCCAAGAACAGTTTGAAATTTTTAAACAGGCTCAAAATTTATTGTCGCATCTAGTTCCAGATCAAAGTTTTTCTGAGACAATCACTTATCTAGCAAAAGCTTACTATAAAAAAGTTCAAGGCAAAGGAGAGCGAATTTCGGCAGATAAAAAAAGATCTGTCGGCGGAAGTCCACTGACAAATTTGCAAGAAGCGGATTACCAAAGTTCAAAAATTGTGAAATCTATGGATCAATCAGTCACTGAACGAAATTTGACACAAGGCTTCGTGGAAAAGCCGTTAGTTGTGACGAGCTCACCCAAAAAGCAGAATTCGCGGAAATATATTTCCGTTCATCTGAAGAGGGTTCTCTTTGGTAAATCGAATTACTCTTGTGAATTTGTGCATCCTGAAACTGGAAAAAAATGCTGTTCAAAATATCAACTTCAGATTGATCATTTTGATCCGTTGGCTTTGGGTGGAAGTGATGATCGGAGAAATCTTCGGGTGCTTTGTGCTGTTCATAACAGAGCTGAAGCAGAAAGCTTTCAGCTTTTACTTTGAGATGTTTACGGCTGAAGGCTCATGCTTTTGAAATTCAATTAGCCATCGAAAGAAAGAACAGATTTTTGAAACTAAATAGACTGCCGATTTTCCAAAACCAAAGCCAGTTCGTCGTCGTTGTAATGACCTTTGATTAAGCGGTCGATGGTGTTTTGGATTTCAAGGAAGGAGTTTTCTTTTCTCCATTTTTTGCAGATGAGGTGAGTCAGCTGGATGATTCCGTTTCCTGTGATTCGCATTGGTGTGTTTTGTGTTTTTAAATCTAGGGCGAAATCTTTTAGTTTTTTTGCTGAGGCTGCATTCAGCACTGATCCGCTTGGTCCGTTTTGTGTGGACTGGGAAAAACTTAAATGCAATCCGTGTTCGATCAATTCAAAATAGAGCTTTTGAAATTGATTCCAGGTGCTTTGGTGTTTATTTAACATCTGCTTGCGGCGTTTCGGAACGAAGCTGGATCCGAGAAATGGAATTTTTAGCTGGGACCATTTTGGCTTTTTCTCGGATGCGATCTCACTCCAGGCTTCTAAATCGTGGGCGAGTTGATAAAGGGATTCTCGAGTATTCAGCATGGGTGGAATATTGATTCCATCAGGAACTTTTTGGGTTTTTCCAGTGACTTTCAGGCTTTCCAATTTTTCAAATGTTTGAAGCATTTTTAGGGTTTTACGTCTTTGCATCTTCAACAGATAGCGAATTTGCAATTCATTAAAACCCAGTCGCTGCAGAATAAAATGCCGCTTATGTTGAAAAAACAAAGATTTGAATTTTTGTAACTCAGGATGATTTTGAAATGATTCAAATCGTTTTTTGTGACCTGTTTGAACAAAGTCCAAAGCTTGTAGAAAAGATTGCAGAATGCCTTTTGCCTTGATTTTTTGTTCCCCTAGGGTCGTTGAATATCTTGTAATATCGTCATACCTGTAAGAATCGTGATTTAATCCAAATTGGCGAATGCTTCCGTAATCAATAATTCCAGGATGCATTAAACAGTTGTCACCATCCCAATCAAGCCAGAAGAAGATGAAATGGCTTTCGCAGTAAGCGACAAGTTTTGCTAAGTGATCAGAGTAAAAAGGAATAAAATTTTTCCAATTTAAATTCAAAGAATTTAATTTTTCACGTTCGAAGAAAAACTCAAAACATTTTTTCAGTTCTTCTCTGCGACCTTGTTTTAAATATAAAAACAAATGAGCAGGACGAAGCAAATTTGGAGCTGCCCGGACGCCCACGCCGCAGCCTTTTCCCACATCGATGATGCAAAGCATGCGCTCGGTGTAAATTCCCTGTTGGTGAAAGATCTCAGATTGAATGGCGCTTGAAATCAATTCATCAACTTCTGCAAGTCCACAACCATAACCAAATTTTGTGGATCCGGTTTTCAAAGGCTTTTGAGCTTGAACATAACCAGGCGAAAGGCGAGTCACACCCGTGCCCCGAGATGAAACATCCCAAGATTTTCCATCTCGCGTGACCAGACCATTCCATATAC
>JBKCTJ010000171.1:0-6008 GCA_046318875.1 Pseudobdellovibrionaceae bacterium
CTAGTAGCGTTCACAACTTATTTTTCCGTAGTGGTTGCTAACCAAGGATTGCTTTTTTCGAATTCCGGTTTAGATGATTTATATATTTCGCTGAGATATTGAATATGTTCTTTCGTGAATTTAAGAATCTGTCCACTATTAGAAGTAATTGTTGCCCCGCCAGATTGGTCTGGTTGAATGTATATCTGTTCACCGTCTTGATGGAAAGATATCTGAGTTTGTGTTTCTCCTGCCATAGATATTGCTGAAATTAACGAAAATGAAACGCTTAACCAAATTCCTTGCACAAAACCCCCTGATTATTTTTAACAAACCGAAATTAAAGTAAAAGATGAGAGCTTGTGAAATATGCCAGATCTGTCTGCTTATCGCCTCTACAATTTATAAAAACCTGGTAGGGATAAAATTTTTTCAAGGCCATAAATAAAAAACAGAGTAAAACTAAATATTGTATTCATGGTTTAAAGTGCGCTAACTTGCTAAAATTACCCTAGAAGTAACTAAATGCTTGATTGAGCTTATAAAAACATAAGTTGAAGAGTGAACTCCCCCCCCCCCTAATTCTCCAACAAAAACACCAGCGCGATTTCCTCGGTAGGTAAGTAATATTTGTTTGCAACTGCTCTGGTTGGCTTTGTGCTCGAGCTTGGTATTTTTGCTATCTGTAAGGTGGGCTTCTGTAAAGTTTTTGATGCAATAGCTGGATTGTTCAGATCCAAAGTTGGTTTTTGGAACCATGCGGTCATTGTTTCGCTTGGAACGCGGAGTTTTCGTACTTCGGCGTGGAGTTCTGGGATGATGAGAAACCAGACTCGCTTTAATTCTAGATCTTCGGTGGATTGGTATTCTGCCACTGCGTCGGTTTGTGCAAAAGCTTGTGGATAAATGCACAACTTCTCATTTGGTGGGACTTCGCTTTTGTTGCGTTCAAGAAAATTTTCTGCGGATTTTGCTTTGTATCCATGGTCTTTTAAATAATTTGAAATCCAGTTTAGCATTTCGGATCGGGTCACACAGGCGCCTTCTGTATTTTGAAGAACAGAATGGTCAAACTGAGAGTCTACATTTAAAAAATCGTAATTCACTTTGTCTACAGTGAGGACTGATTCTGGTGCAGCATTCATATTCCAGCCCGATGAACCCAGGGTTGGTGTTGCAAAAAGATTCACTGAATTTGAGTTTTTAAAATTTTGTAAAACAGTAACGCCATTCACTGCAGACTCAGGGTAAAAATACAAACTTCGATTTACAGTTACCGCAGTTCCCGAACCAGGGAAAGTGGCACGGTTGCACCCATAGGTAATCCAATTGCAACTTTTCATCGAAGAAAAGCTTGATGATTTAGCTTGAACCGGAGCTGTCGTTGTTGCTGCCATTTTGTAATAGCCGTTTTGATTGCAGAAATTTGGGTTTGTTGTTAAACAAACACGATAGGGTGTTTGCCCCTGTGTTATTGGTCCCACATTTTGTGCTTGAACGTAGCAATTTCCCGCTTGAACACTCATGGTGTATGTCCCTCGAATGGAACCAAAATCAAATGTTGCACCAGATGTGACTTGTCGTGAGTAGGCTTGTCCGCCCGCAGAGGCGCCCCCAAGATTAATCGTCGCAACTGTAGTTCCGCAAGTCATTTGGTCGACAATAACTTGCCCGTAAATACTTCCTGAAGAGCCCGAAGACCCACCATCGTCAGACCTTCTGCTGCAAGCAGCAGAGAGAACTAAAGGAACTATGATAAGGGTAATATAAAATTTCATGAAAACCTCTTTAAGACGTCTGCTTAAAGAATACGAGTCCTCTAAACTAAATAAAAGAATTATAGCTTACAAGCTTCATAAACTCGACCGGTCCTGTACTTTGGACTTAAAAAATCATTCGCCAATTTGGTGTGTGCATGAAGCTTGGCTGGGACCACATGCGGCCAATTTGGAATGCAATTGACTTGCTTCCGATGCCGGATTTCGCTGGTTGAGCTCGGACCCAGTTTTAAGAATCTGATCACGAAGAGGAGTTGCAACTTTTGATTGAATCATGTCATCCCCTCGACGGTCGCTGAGTGGGACAATGGAACAATTTTGATAAAATATGATAAGGATAGGATTAATCACCAACAAAGCTATAAAACTAAAACTTCCACGATTTAAACCCTGCAACATCGGACCTCCAATAACTCAATTCTGTTACACAGAACGTAACGGCGGTTTCTGTCCCAGACCTTAGTCAAAAACGAAAAACTTTGGAGTTTTTTTAAAATCAGTATCAATGATGCACAAAACCAATGTATAAATTTGATATGGGACTGCGATATATGAATTTTCAATTTCTAACACAAGTCTGCATGTTTCTTTCAGCTTTTGCTCATGCCCGAGATTCCCGGCCCTTGGCTGCTCATCAAGGTACAGACCAGCCAAAAGTGACTCAAGTTGAGGCGTCCCTAGCTGATAAAAACCGACCGGACTCAAAATTGATTCTCAAGGATCTGTGTGTGAAACAGCTGTCGACATTTTTGGGAAAAAACAGCGAAGCAAAGCTTGTGCAAGCATGTGCCGAAGCAAAAAAGCTTGAAGTTTGTCAAAGCCATAAAGGTCATCCGATATTTCATTATGATAAAAATTCAGTTGCGCCCGAAGCAAAGAAAATTTTGGTTTTTTCGCTGATTCATGGTGATGAAACTGATGCTGGCACTGTTGGAAGATATTGGATGGAGCGGCTCCACGAAATTAGCCCCAGAAATCATTGGCGAATTGTTCCCATGCTTAATCCTGACGGAGTTCTTCTTAAAACAAGGACAAATGCAAATAAAATTGATTTAAACCGGAATTTTCCAACAAGAGATTGGGATGACAAAGCACTTCATTATTGGCGAGCACAAACAAAATCAAATCCGCGCAGATTCCCAGGATCAGAGGCTGCGAGTGAGTCAGAAACAAAGTGTGCCTTAAAGCATATCGAAGAGTATGAGCCAAATTTCGTGATTTCTATTCACACGCCTTTGAATGTGCTTGATTACGATGGACCCAAGGTCAAAAAACCAAACTATTCTTATTTGCCGTGGCATTCCCTTGGACATTTCCCTGGAAGCTTGGGGCGCTACATGTGGTTTGAGCGAACGGTTCCAGTGCTGACAATGGAACTCAAAGATCATATGCCAAAAAGTTATGAACCGTTTGAAAAACTCCATGATGTGATAGGGCAACTGGTAAAATATGAAATTCATTCTCCCCAGAATAAACAAACTGCAAACTAGGACACGCCCTAGTTTCTAAACAAATTTTATTATTTATTCAGGTAAATCAGTTAGAATAGTTTTTTTAATTTTGTGTCAATATCAAAACTGAAAGGCACTCGCAGAGAATTCAGATTTTCTTCCAGCTGTTGGATACTTGTTGCACCAAGAATGACAGAGCTGACAGCTTTTTGATTCAACACCCAAGAAATTGCTAATTGTGATCTGGAGCATTTTAAATCTTCGGCTATTTTTCGGAAATCTTTTACTTTGGCAACATTGGCCTCAGTATAAAATGTTTCTTTGACCCAATCCATTTTGGATAAACGGCCCTGTGTAATTCCTTGATCGTATTTTCCTGTCAACATTCCTGAAGCAAGTGGTGACCAGGTGACTAAACCCAATTCGTTTCGAAGAGCGCAAGGCTGAGTATCTTCTAAAAATTTGTCTTTCGCTAGCAAACTCAACTGAGGTTGTTCAACAATAGGTTTATAAAAACCATAACGTTCACAAATTCGAAGCGCTTCATCGATTTGTTCTGCAGACCATTCACTGGTGCCCCAATACAAAACTTTGCCCTGGTGGATGAAATCATCCATCATTCGAATTGTTTCTTCCAGAGGAGTTTCTGGATCATATCGATGACAGAAATACAGATCGACGTAATCCGTTTTCATTCTTTTCAAAGATTTATGAAGGCTTTCATAAATGTGTTTTCGGGAAAGGCCGCGGTCATTGATGTCATCGCTCATAGGCCAGAAAACTTTTGTGGCTAAAACCAAATGATGCCGTGGATATCTTGACAAAGATTCGCCCATAATTTTTTCGGATTCACCTTTGGCATAGATGTCTGCAATATCAAAATAATTGATTCCAGCATCATAAGCTTTTTGGATGATATCAGAAACCAGTGACTGATCCTTGACAGTTCCGCCATAGGTCGTCCAACCGCCTAGGGCAAGAGCGCTGACTTTAAGACCGGATGAACCAACAGAACGATAGGGCATATTTGGATGAAACATATGCCTGACTATAGAGATAATTTCCTATTGAATCAAAGTTGATTTTTTTGCTGCTTCAAGTTGGACAAATCGTTCGTGCTTTGAAGTGATTTCGTTGTGCAATAAGTCGAGGCGTTTAACCATTTTATCTTTTGCAATTTTCAAAGCATCAAATACATTTTCAGCAAGGCCTTCTTCAGTAATTTGCGTACCTTGATCGCTTAAAGTCACAGCAATCCGGAGCATAGCTGCTAACTGTTTTTTGTTTAAATTTTTATGTTCACCTAGATCGTCATCATGGGACAAGCTGGGATCCTTCGATACAACAGCTGCAATGGTCGTCGGAGTGACATATCCTGAGAATTCATTGATCATTTGATAAATAAAGCTTTTCACTTCAGGATCATGTTCTAAATCGATGACTTCGTCATGGCGAGAGAGAGGCTTTTTCATAACGGACCTCCTGGTTATATTATAAGCTTTGAATCATTTTTTGTCTGGTCAAGTTTTGGATTGCAGCTATAAGGATTTGTTTCTATAAAATTAGCTTATATGTCTCAGTTCACATTAGAACCTTCCTGGATCAAATGCATTGGCGATGAATTCTCAAAACCATACATGGTGGAATTGAAGTCTTTTTTATCGAAAGAAATTCAGTCGGGAAAAATGATTTACCCTAGACCACAACATTATTTCGCTGCATTGAATGCCACGCCCTTCGAAGAAGTCAAAGCAGTGATTATCGGCCAAGACCCCTACCATGGCCCTGAACAGGCTCATGGGTTGAGTTTTTCTGTGCCTCTTGGAATTCGAAAACCACCTTCGCTTCAAAATATTTTTAAAGAATTAAAATCAGATTTAGGAATTGAAATCCCAAAAAACGGCGATCTTCATCTTTGGGCAAAACAAGGCGTTTTGATGTTGAATAACGTGTTCACCGTTGAAGAAGGTAAGCCGGCTTCCCATCAGCGCTGTGGATGGGAAAATTTATCTGATCGTATCGTGAATGAAATCAATCAAAAGAAGCAACATGTCGTATTTATTTTGTGGGGTGCACAGGCTCAGAAAAAAGCCATGCAAGTGGATCGAAAAAAACACTTTGTGATTGAATCTCCGCATCCATCGCCACTGTCTTCCCACCGGGGTTTTTTTGGATCTAAGCCTTTTTCAAAAACAAATGAATATTTGCAGCAGTGCGGGCTGAAGGGAATTGATTGGCGAGTCGATTTCGAATGACAAGGGTCGATCTCAACTGCCATGATTTCCATGATCTAGCCAAAGAAGGAGTATGCAATATGAGGCAACTTTTAGTTCGAATTCCTGCGCTGTTTTCCATTGTCCTCTTCACCTATGCGATGCCTGCAGTTGCTGCACAAAAAACTTTTGTGTTTTGCGCAGAGGGAAGTCCAAGTACATTCAATCCCCAAAATGCAACGGATGGTCCAAGCTTTAATGCTTCATCAAGAGCAGTCTATAATCGTTTAGTTGAATTTAAAATTGGAACAACAGATATTGTTCCAGGCCTTGCAGAAAAATGGACCATCTCTAAAGATGGAAAAACATATAGATTTTTTCTAAGAAAAAATGTCGAATTTCATTCAAGTGCTGATTTCAAACCAACGCGGAATTTCAACGCTGATGACGTCATTTATTCTTTTGAAGTTCAAAAAGATTCAAAGCACCCTTTCAGACAGAAAGACGATTATGAATATTTTTCCAGTATGGAAATGGATAAGGTCATTCAACAGATTAAAAAAATTGACGATTACACTGTTGAGATG
>JBKCTJ010000172.1:0-6612 GCA_046318875.1 Pseudobdellovibrionaceae bacterium
CTCTACCACTGAGCTACATGGGCAACTTGCATCTGCAGAAGTTCTGCTTTTGCTTGAAAACCCAAATAAAACCGAGCTAACTTCCCCGTCTTCAAATTCTTGGTGAAAGGGAAATCTTAAAAAACAAATTGGAGCGGGAGACGGGTCTCGAACCCGCAACCCTCTGCTTGGAAGGCAGATACTCTAGCCAATTGAGCTACTCCCGCTCAGAAACACACACTTAGAAAAAGAAAACTGGTGGACAGAGAAGGATTCGAACCTTCGTAGACCGAAGCCAGCAGATTTACAGTCTGCCCCCTTTAGCCACTCGGGCATCTGTCCATTTTTTCTAAATCTTTTTCTAAATCTGTTTTTTTGATTTTGTTTGAGATTTAAAGAGCTTTCCGATGTTTCTAACAAAAAATTCTTCTCTTCTCGCACTTTACCAAATACACACACTTCATCGAGTCGGTCATAAAATTTGGAGCTGGTTATGGGACTCGAACCCGCAACCTGCTGATTACAAATCAGCTGCTCTACCAATTGAGCTAAACCAGCAATAATGAGACGACCGCTCGTTTTGCGAACGAACATTTTTTGTACTGAAAATTCACACAGGCAGTCAAAGTTTTTCTTTGACAAAAAGTCGCGTCATTATCAAGGACGTGACTTTCAACCAAGGAAAATGCCGTGTAACCAAGCATGAATTCATCATATCAATACTGCTCACCGATCTGACGGAAACATTCAGCAAGACCGATGGCCGCTGCGACCGAAGCATTGTAGCTTGCATCGGCTGAAACTTGCGGCAGTTCGATCAATTCGTCGCAAATTCTTGAAGTCGTTTTTCTCATTCCTTTGTCTTCACTGCCAATAATGAGAATTATTTTTTGCGCGAGCTTCAATTGATAAATCGACTGCTGCGACCCACCAGCTAAACCATAGACCCAGAAACCCTTTTCCTTGAGCTGAGAAACGATGTTATCGAAATTTCCTGTCGCTAACACAGGAACATGTTCAACACCCCCACTGGCCACTTTATGCACCGTCGGAGTCAGTTGCACACTTCGATCTTGAGGAATCAGTATCCCTTTTACGCCCATCAACCAAGAAGTTCGAATGATGGCTCCTAAATTATGTGGATCTTCTAAGCCATCTAAAATGACAACTACACTGGGTCCGTCCATCGAATCGATTTTAAATTCAGGCTGTCCCTCGACATAAAGCAAAGCACCTTGATTGGAATTAAAAATTTTTTCGAGTTGCCCTCGATGACGCAATTGAGTTTTTATTTTGAAACGCGAAGCTTGATCAAATATTTTTTTAAGATCTTGGCTGGATTCATAGTCATCACGCAAAACAAGAAGGCGAGATTTTTTACCATTGATTTTGAGAGCTTCATTGATTGCATGGGTTCCGCCGACACAGCGCCAAGTTTTTGGAATTTGATCGATCATAAGCGGAAAACCTCTGCAGCAATTTCTGCTGCGACTTCACGTGGATTTTGACTTTCAATAATCGGGCGACCTACGACAACTGCGCTGGCACCGTCTTTCATAGCTTTCATAGGAGATACAATTCTAGACTGATCGTTCACAGCATCACTCATTCGACGAACCCCTGGAACAAGCAAAAAATCACCTTCGTCATCATCGATGCCGGCATCATTCAGTTCCGAAAGCTCGTGTCCAGAACAAACAAACCCAGTGAGGCCAAGCCCCTTGCCAAAAACTGCTAATTTTTTTACGTTGTCTTGAGTCTCTGTGTTTTGAAAAACCGGCGGATAATCATTTTCATTCCAGCTGGTTAAAATACTGACTCCTAATAATTTAAAAGGACGCCGAGCATTCAACTCGGCTTCTAATTTCACAAGTTGCTGAATCGCAGTTGTTCCCGACAGTAAATGGATTGTCGCTAAACTGACTCCACAATCAAAAGCGGCGCGAATTGCCGAAGTCATGGTTGAAGGAATATCAAAAAATTTATGATCCAAAAATACGGGAGCCCCTTGTGAAATTTTTTCAATGAACTTGGGACCACCTTTGATCAAAAGGCGCGGTCCGATTTTAAAACATCCAACGATGTCATGCAGGTCATCAACCAGTTTCAGGGCTTTTAATTCTGAATCGACATCCAAAGCCACAATCAAAGGATTTCGAATCAATTTTTTGGAATTGTTCATGTGATTTGGAGTCCTACACTGAAAGCCAATCTCCATCAACACATTGTCGAAAAAAGATCAGTTTCGAGGATGGGCCAAGATAGGAAATTACCGAGAAATAAGTAAGCGCTTTTGAAACAGGGGTCTTTCTTCAGCACTCAAGCAGACAAGGTCCACTGTGACTGAATCCTTAGAAGTACTATCGAAATTCAAAATCATAAAATTGTGTTTGATTGTGCCTTCGATCCTCTTTTTGTTTTCCCAAATTTTCGGTGGGCTAAAGCTGTGGATCGAACTTGATGTGAGTTCATACAGAGGGAAATCGAACAAATCTTTGCCAAAAGACTGAATTTCCGAAATATGCAAATCACCGGAACCGAAAAGGACAATTCTTTGGCTCTGCCGAATATCTTGAACCAAACATTCAAAATTTTTCGTGTTTTGTGCGAAGGATTCAATAAATTTGACTTCAGCGCCGTTGATAAACTGAGTTCCACACATCATAAAACAAGGCTTTTGAGATTTATTGAGCTGTGTTCGAAGCCAATCCTGTTGGCCTTCTCCAAGAAGGCTGTATTTTTCTTCCAAATCTGAATTGGATTGGAACTGTGATGGCGGCTGCTTGAATGAACGATCATCAAGCAATATTAAATCCATGGTTTCGTTTCGGTAGGACCAATAAATTCCATCGCTGCCCTGGTCATAAATTCCTGGAATGTTTTGACCTAGGAAGAACTTTCTGAAGACATATTGGGCCACTTTGATATTCAAGGATTCGCGATGGCAATTGTTTGTTCCAGCATCATGATCATCCCAACCAGCTAAAACCGGAGTCAGCTTTTTCGCACGGTAAAGTGGAATACGTCGAATAGAATCAATGTACCTGAGCCAAATGTCTGTTTCTGTGGCTTTTTCCCGTTCCACAAAGTTGAAAGTATCCACATAAACAAGATCACCGATCAAAAGCATCAAGTCTGGCGAGACCTCGCTGATTTTTGACCACATCGGATTCATGGCATCTTCAAAATAATCTTCTTCAGACAAACAAGATCCAAAAAGAATATTTAAATCCGATCGGGACTCATCCAAAGTTTTAAAAATTCTGTCATCTGAGTATGATTTAGAACCATCCTTATTTTCCAAACATGGTTTAATTTTGTATTCCACACCTGGTTGCAGCCCAGTGATTTTTACTTTGTCAATTTTCCAATGCATTGTTGGAAGACTGACAACTTCATAGGGATCAATAGTTCTTTTTCCGTCGGGCCCTGAAATTTCATATTTGAATTTGCGCAATCGAGGTACCAAGGCGTTTATAAAAGTCGTATCTGAAGTTGTTGCAGCTTGAACCATCGGGTAACGACCCAATTCAAAACTCAACTCGCGTCGTCTTTGGGTCGGAAGCTTTGAAAGCTGTTGGCGATCCACTTGAACTTCCTCTTCAGAAAATTTTGGTTGGAAGACTTCAGCTTTCACTGAATTTTTAAGTGATGTTAAATACGTTATTGCAGCTGCTGAAAGCTGAAATAACCCTCGACGATGAAACTTTGAATTCATTTGGCCCAAAGATATCCCCCTCTGTTGTGCACCTCAATCAGAACAACCAGCAAAGAATTGGTCAATTTTTTAGATCAACGCTGCTGCGGATAATTAAGTGAGAGATTTGTTAGAAATGTTATTTTTGGTTTCACGTTGTGAATTGAGTTGAAAGATCATTTTTGATCTGGGCTTAAGCAATTGACATCCAATGCGTCTGGGCAGCCTTTTGATATCGTTGGCGGAATTGATACAAATTCAGATAACTCAAACATTATGAATGGAACTCAAAGCTGCACTTATTATTTGAACGAATATGTGTGCCGACCACAAAAAGACAGACCACCTGTCTGCGGATTTGAAAGTGTTCCTCATACGGGAACTAGTGATCATTCTTTCGAGATAAATTCAATCTATGATTCCCTGGCTAAAAACGACATGTTTCAAAACGAAACATGTGGCCAAATCCTACTTGAATACACATTATAATACGCATATTATAATATGTATGAATGCAGCAATTTCATCCGAGCTCAAAATACTCCGAAAAAGTCTAGGCCTTACGCAAATGAAGCTAGCGGTTGATTCAGGTGTTAGCTTGGCGACAATTCAAAATATCGAAGCTGGAAAAGCCAACCCTAGTCTGTCTGTCTTGAAATCTTTGTTTGAAGTTCTTCAACATGACATCGTCATTCAACCTCAGCCAATTGATTGGGAAGAGCTCATTCGATTTGGATTACCACTCACGACCGCTCGCAAGAATCTGAGGAAGCAGGAGAGGAAAAAGGATGGGCTCCTGATTCTACTCAAGCGGGCACTTTTACAGTATCCGCTAGCAGGAAAACGGACCGAACGAAATTGGGAGGCACTTGCTGGATTTTTGTTGGGTCTGAAAACGCACTTCCCTGGGGTTTTTCAGGAGCTGAGATCTTTCGATCAAACAATTCAGTCAATGCTACGGGATCAGAACCCGGGTAGACTCTATCAGCTTCGTCGCATGTCGATTGTAGAACAGGCAAAATACTTATGACCGAAATCAATTCTCGTCTTTTAAGACAATTTGTCAACATGGCCTGTGAACGACTCACCGGAGACTGGGTCATCATTGGTGGAACGGTTCTGCCCATACTTGGGGTTAATTACCGTGTGACCATCGATATTGATGTAGCCAAGGGCCAAAAAGAGTCGCCGGATCAGACTTTAGAGCTAATGAAGATTGCAGAGGATTTAAATTTACCCATCGAAGCGATAAATCAGGCAGGCAGTTTTTTTCTGCGTAAAATTAAGAATTGGGAGTCGAATTTAGTGCTCTTGAAGGGGACGAAATCGACGAAGATCTTTCGCCCAAACGCGACCCTTTTTTTTCAGTTGAAAATCGCAAGACTCACCCAAAATGATTTGCAGGATTGTTTGGAAATGCTGAAAAATTTAAAGAAGATCAAAGAGCCAATGGATGCCGAACTGATCATTGGGAAATTGTTTGAGGAAATAAAAATCGAAAAGAGTGATCCAGAAAGAAAGATTCGTCTGTCGCAACTTTTGGAAGCCGTAAAGGGTTTTTCAAAATCATAATTCTCTCATTGTTCAGTGCCTGCGATCACAAAATCTAAAGATTTGCGACTTTAGAAATTAAAATTTCAGTCACTTTTTCGACCATAATTTTTTCGACTTCTTTGGTTTTTCGATGGACCAATTCGACGAAGCCCTGATCTAAACTCTTTTTTCCTAGGACAAGGCGGAATGGCATTCCCATTAAATCGGCATCCTTGAATTTGACCCCTGGTCGCTCGTCACGGTCGTCTAGGAAAACGTCAATGCCCGCTTCGGTCAGACTTGAATAAATTTTGTTGCAAACGGAAATGCTGGTTTCATCTTTGATATCTAAAAGACAAATTTGAACTTGGAATGGTGCAAGGCTTTTGGGCCAAATAATGCCGTCTTGATCGTGGCATTGTTCAATAGCGGCCTGCACTGTGCGCGTGACACCAATTCCGTAGCAACCCATTTCGAAATGATTTGCTTTTCCCTGTTGATCTAGAAAAGTTGCTTTCATTTTTTCGGAGTATTTTTTTCCCAGATAAAATACGTGACCGACTTCGATTCCGCGGAAACTCTGTAATTTTCCCTTTGGATCTTTTGGACAGCGGTCGCCGGCTTTTGCTAATCGTAGATCTACAATTTTTGTTGGAGAGTAATCTTTGCCATGGTTCACATTTTTAAAATGGAATCCATCTTCGTTGGCACCAACGATGTAATTCACCAAGTGCTCAACGCCAGTGTCTAGGTAAATTGGGATCTTTAATGCTACGGGTCCGCAACTGCCTGGCATTGCACCTGTTACTTTTTGAACTTCGGCATCTGTCAGCATCAATGGTGGATTTGTTAATCCTAAAACGTTTTTTAATTTAATTGGATTTAATTCGTCAGATCCACGCAAACAAACTGCGATGGGTTTTAAATCTTTGTCTTTTGGATTTGATCCATCGTTTGCAGAAAAATAAAGTGTTTTTACTAATTGATCCTGTGGCACTGAAGTTGCTTTTGATAAATCAGCAATTGTTTTTAAACCGGGAGTAGCAAATTTTTCGATTTCCTTTGGTGCTTCGGAAGACTTTACTGGCGGTGTAAAATCACAGGCAGGGCACACTTAAACATTAGCTGCAAAATCTGTCGTGTCTGAAACCAACACAGCATCTTCACCGGCGTCGGCTAAGAGTTGAAATTCCTGGGTTTGCGAACCACCAATATTTCCAGCATCAGCTTGCACTGTTCGGTAATTCAGTCCCAAGCGATTGAAAATGGCCTGGTAAGCTTTGTACATTAAATCATAGCTTTTCAAAGCAGAAGCTTGGTCAACGTCAAAGCTGTAAGCGTCCTTCATCACAAATTCACGGCCGCGCATCAGACCAAAACGAGGGCGCACTTCATCGCGATAC
>JBKCTJ010000173.1:0-4720 GCA_046318875.1 Pseudobdellovibrionaceae bacterium
GTTTTGCAATATTCCCAAAATATTTTTGAGAAAGAGCCTTTTGATATTTTAGTCACGGGCCATGTTCATTATAGGATGAATGAAGTCGTTGATCAAAAGTTTCGGACGATTAATTTAGGCTCTTGGTTCGAAGAACCTCAAGTTTTAAACATTCACCAAGATGAACAAAACAATGTTGAGACAAGTTGGTTAAAATATGAAAACGGAATTTTCCAAGCTCTTTGATGTTCAGTATCCCATAATCGCGGCGCCCATGTTTTTGGTCAGTAACGAAGAAATGGTCGTCAAAGCTTCTGAATCAGGCGGTATCGGAACATTTCCTTCTTTGAATTATCGTCCGATTGAAGAATATGAAAAAGTATTAATCAATATCAAAAGGCGCACTCAGAAACCCATTGGTGTAAATATTATTGTGAACAAAAGCAATACCCGAGCAAATGATGATTTGAGGCTGGCTCTGAAGCACGGAGTAAATTTGTTTATTACTTCTTTGGGGAGCCCTCGAGAAGTGATCAAACAGGCTCATCAGAATGGTGCAAAGGTTCTTTGTGATGTGGTGAATTTAGAACATGCATTGAAAGTACAAGACATGGGTGCAGATGGTGTGATCGCAGTCAGTAGCGGTGCTGGGGGGCATGCTGGTCCTATTTCACCTTTGGTTTTAATTCCTTGGCTAAAAACCAAATTGAAAATTCCAATTATTGCAGCTGGGGGAATTTCCCACGGCTCACAAATCGCAGCTTGCATGGCCTTGGGCGCATCTGGCGTCAGCATTGGGACAAGATTTATCGCATGCAAAGAAGCTAAAATAGATTCTGCTTACAAACAAGCTGTTGTTGATTCGTCGCCAGAAGACATTGTGATGACAACAAAACTGTCAGGTACTCCAGCCGCTGTGATTCGAACAGAATACATTACAAAATCTGGAACTGAGTTGAATTTTGCTTTGAAAATTTTAAAAGATCACCCGCTGACGAAAAAATACATTGTCCCTTTGATCCATTATTTGGGAACCAAGCAGTTGGAAGAAGCTGCAATAAAACCTTCTTGGAAAACAGTGTGGAGTGCTGGTCAATCCGTTGGGCTGATTGATGATATCCTTTCCGTTGAAGAAATTTATTCGAAGCTTGTGCGCGAATATGACGAAGCTGTTCGTTCTTTAAATAAAGCAAATTGAATCAGTCTCTCAGAGAACGCTGGATGATGGTCTGGAATTCTTTAGAAGTTTTTCAAGATACCGATGTGGACATATGAGATCAAGGAAGACTCTTATGAAAACCAAACTGGGATTTGCTCTGTTTATTCTCTTCAGTTTTTCGAAATCGCTATTTGCACAAAACCTCAATGCCCGTGGGTTTCCTATCACAGTTCCTTCGAGTCAAGGGCAAGCCAAATCACTTGGAATTAAGGGAAGCGCTGGTGTAGGCTTTACTGACTTTGTGATTGTGAATCCTGCGACAAATTTTAAAATGGACCGCGGAACCTATGTCACGGCTCAGCTAGAACGATCATTTAATTTTGCCCACCTTTATTTCACGATGAATTTAAGTCAAATGAACGCCGAAGGAACTGCAAATTATAATTTTACAGATTTAGCAGCTAGTCAGACTTATCAGGCTAATAATCTTCGATTCACAGCTTCCCTGTTGGATTTGTCTTTGGGTTTTAAACTAAAGATCATTGATGAATACTGGTTTCGTCCTTACATCGAGGGCGGGGGCGTTGGCAGTTACTACCAGATCAAATACGCAAATAATTCCACTTTAGATGCTGCTGGAGCATGGAAAAAAAACGATGTCATGATGGGTTCTGGTGGCTACGGTGAAGCGGGTATCGAAGTTCAATTTTCTGATCTCTTTGGAATGAAATTTGGTGCAAGATATTCGGATCAACAGAGTAAAGACCTTGTCACTCAGAACAACGAAAAGCTGAAGCTGCGCACTGAAACTTATTACGTGTCAGCGATTCTTGGATTTTAAGAGCGCTGTTTCACTGAAAGGGTAAGTCGATATTCCGCGATTTTCTCAGGTCCTTTTGAAGGTACAATCGCATAACCCATCATTGTTCTCTCAAGTCTTTCTCCAGACTGACACGCTTCATGAATGAGCGCTTTCACTAAAGCTGTTTGTTCAGTCATGAAGTGCACATCTCCATCAGCACGTTTTAAAAACTTCATTTCAAAGTCTTTGAAAATAAAATCTATTTTTTTCTTTGATTTTGAAATCTCTTGGACGGCTTTTGCCGCGATGCTGAGCTCTGCGCCGATAGCTAAAGCTCCAAAATACATGACTCCAAGATGGTTTTGCGTGCGGTAACCCAAACTGATTTCAACAACGCATTTTTCGTCTGTCAGTTCCAAGACGGAAGGGTTACTAAACAGCAAAAGGGGAATTTTTAAAGCTGAAAAGGACTTAATCAACCAGTTGAGTTTTGTATTCTCAGAAAGCGGGATGATTTGATTCAGTTTTGATAAAGTTGATTGAATCATTGGATTCATAAGAGCCTACTTTCTGGATAAATGAGCTGATATCCTGTGGATTCTAAATAGTATTTATTTTACCTCGGACTTCGGCAAGTCGAGTTGTCATAAATTTTGACAACAAGGACCAATTCACGGCTCGAATTGAGTTTTATGGGGTTATTAGTGCGTTAAAACGATCCCCTCAGACAAACGCCTTCACCTCAAAACCGCTCTTTTACTGCCGAGATAAAATAAAAGCATATTCTTCCGCAACTTCCTTGAGAACATCGAAGCGCCCTGAAGCCCCGCCATGCCCGGCATCCATATTAATGCGGAATAAGATTTCAGCATCATTCGTTTTCATATCACGCAATTTCAAAACCCATTTGGCTGGTTCCCAATACTGCACTTGAGAATCATGAAAGCCTGTGGAAATAAAAAAGTCGGGATAGGCTTGAGCTTTTACCTGATCATAAGGTGAATACCGCTTGATGTAATCATAGTATTTTTTTTCATTGGGATTTCCCCATTCGTCATATTCTCCCGTGGTCAGGGGAATCGTCTCATCCAACATTGTTGTGATAACATCGACAAAAGGAACTTGGGCAACGACTCCGCGGTACAAATCTGGGCGCAAGTTAGCAATGGCACCCATTAACAGGCCGCCAGCACTCCCGCCCATGGCGAAAACTTTTCGGTGGCTTGCATACTTATTTTGAACAAGCCATTCCGTTGCATCAATAAAATCATAAAAAGTATTCATTTTTTGATCTGTTCGGCCTTGATCATACCATTCGCGGCCCAGATCGGATCCCCCACGAATGTGGGCTCGTACGAAAACAAAACCGCGGTCAACAAGGGAGAAAATATTTGAACTGAAACCTGCATCTAAGTTTGCTCCATAGCTTCCATAGCCGTAAATCAACATCGGCTTTGATCCGTCTTTAACAAAATCTTTTTGCATGAGGATAGAAATTGGGACCATCTTCCCATCACGAGCCGGAATAAAAACCCTTTCAACTTTGTACAGTTCTGGATTAAATCCAATGACTTCCCTTTGTTTTTTTAAAACTGTCTTTTGTGTACTGTAAGTGTAGTCAAACACTGACGGCGGAAGACGCATGGAAGAATAATCGTAGCGAATGGTATCTATTTTATATTCCACATTCCCAGAAAAACCCGCAGCATAGGACTGGTCGCTGAAAGGAATTTGTGTTTTCTTCATAGTCTTTCGATCGTAAAGATAAAGGTGATTGAGTCCCTTAATCTTTTCATTTGTTGCAATAAATTTTTCATAGACATCAGCATCTTGCATATAAACATCAGCGCGATGAGGAATGACTTCTTTCCAATCTTCTTTTTTGGTTTTATTGAATTCGGTTTTCATCAATCGATAATTTTTTCCTTTCCAATTCGTTCGGATAAAAAATTCGGTTTCAGATTCAGAGACAGAATATTCATGATCGTGTTCCCGCTCCTGTAAAATCTTAAACTCCCCCGTTGGTTTTGCAGTTTCAAGAAATCGAACTTCAGTTGAAAGAGTTGAGCCTGAATAAATATAAATAAATTTTTCAGTCAGACCCTTTGAGACTCCGAGATAAAAAGTTTCATCTTTTTCTTCAAATACCAGATCTGTCTTTCCTGTATTGATATTATAACGAAAGATCTGATTTGATCGCAGTGTCTTAGGATCTTGCTTAGTATAAAAAACAGTTTCATTGTCATTAGCCCAAACTAAGTTGCTTGTGATTTGCATGATTTTGTTTGGAAGCATTTTTCCTGTTTTCAAATTTTTAAATTCAAAGTTATAGAATCGGCGGCCGACTTCATCTGTACCGTAAGCCATTATTTGATGGTTGGTTGACACAATGGGGCCTGTCGTGCTGTAAAAAGCTTTGCCTTCGACGGCTTTGTTGCCATCGATTAAAACTTCTGCAGCTGCGTCCAAAGTCAAATGCCTTCGAATATAGACTGCGTATTGTTTTCCGGATTCGGTTTTGCTTTGGTAAAAGTATTCGCCTTTTTTAATTGGAACGCTGGTATCGTCTTCTTTGATTCTTCCGCGCATTTCAGAAAATAGTTTTTCCTGAAGGGCTTTGGTTCCTGCAAGCTTTGCTTTGCTGTAGTCATTTTCTTTTTTTAAGTGATTGATGACTTGGGGATTTTCGCGGTCTCTCATCCAAAAATACGGGTCAATGCGAATGTCCCCATGTTTTTCTAATTGATAGGGTTTTTGTTCGGCTTTTGGAGGCTGAATAT
>JBKCTJ010000174.1:0-4939 GCA_046318875.1 Pseudobdellovibrionaceae bacterium
CGAGTAACTCTGTAAAGAAGCGACTCATTATTATAGTGACTTTTGGTTATCGAATTTTTCTAATACAGCGGCACTTTTGATGGATCAGTTGCCGGAAATTAATTGGGTTGGCTTTTATTTTTTGCAAAATGACACTTTAAAATTGGGTCCTTTTCAAGGCCTGCCTGCTTGTCTTGATATCAAAATGGGTCGCGGAGTCTGCGGAGCCAGTGCTTTTGAAAGAAAAACAATTATTGTTCCCAATATCGAAGAGTTTCCAGGGCACATTGCTTGTGATTCGAATTCAAAATCAGAGATTGTTGTTCCACTTATCAAACTGGATCAATTTAGTATTGATCCAGGAATTATAGGTGTTTTAGATATTGATTCTCCAATTTTGAATCGCTTTTCTGTGGAAGATCAGCTGGGGTTAGAGAAGCTGATGCGAGGACTCCTTGAAGCTAGCACAAGCTTTAAATTATAAAACTTTCCGAGATAAAATTTAAGATTTTGCCAATTGTTTATCGACGATCTCTCTTGAGCCTGTCAAAAAAGAGCTTTTTCTGAAGATATTTCATATTAGAGAACTTTGGGACATCGGCGACACGTTTGTGTGAAGTAATTGGATTTATTTATGGAATTGGTTTGGTTTTCTTCTTGCTAGTCCAATTAAAGAGAAGAAAGCAGACTGACCTTTGATGGAGGATTTAAAAAAGTCCGAGTGCTCACTTTAGCCCTAGGTGAACGATTAAAGTTAATTAAATAAATGAAGAAAATCTGTTGAATATTTATTTCGAGTCCGCGACCATTGATGAAAGAGGGACCTTTATGAAAAAGAGTTGGATAGCTTTTTTGTTTTTACTAGGGTGTCAGTCAAACTCACCGCATCAAAAAATCTCCATGAATTCAGATTGGAAAAAACGAATGCCAGCGGAATTTGTTTATCCAGAGGCCTTTCATAATCAAGAAATCATTCCCTCCGATGAGCGCTCTGCTATCGATGCGACCAATCAAGCGATGATTGATTTTTTTGCGAAAGCCTACCAAAATCCCCAGGATGGCAAACGCATCGTCCACCCCAAAACTCATGGTTGTGTTCGTGCCAACTTCGCAACTCGCCCAGAACTTCCGGACTGGGTCAAACAAGGAGTCTTTCAACCCAGAATGGTCTATTCCGCGATTCTCAGATTTTCCAATGCCTTTCCAACTCCGCGAGCAGACAGCGAACCCGATTCCAGAGGGCTTGGCATTCAACTATTGAACACACCTGGTTCAAGGCTCTTGAGTTCAAACGAAGATCAAAGTGGAACACAAGATTTTACGATGAATAGTTTTCCAAGCTTTTTTGCGCGAGATGCAAAACAATATCAACACTTTTTATCGACAGTCTTAGAAACCGGATCGTTCACAAAATACATGTTGGACACATTTAAAAATGAGTTTACTTTGCAACCCGCTTTGGCCATCGCCGGAATTGGATTTGTCAAAACCTCAAATCCATTAGGTCAAACCTATTTTAGCATTGCACCTTTTACTCATGGAAACCAAAGAAACTCTCTTCTAGTCAAACAGTCTGTCACACCTTGTGGAGGAAACTGGCAAGAAGGGTTTGATAAAAACGATCCAAATTTTATGACCAAATTATTACAAAATCATTTGTCTCAAAAAGGTGCCTGCTTCACATTCAAATTACAAAAGCAAACTGATCCAACAACTCAGCCCATCGAAAATCTTCTTGTCAGATGGGATGAAAATGAAGCTCCTTTTGTTGATGTGGGAACCATTTCAATCCAAAAGCAAAACATTTTACCGGCGGCTGAATGTGAACGACTGGTCATTAACCCTTGGAAGGGGCTTGATGTTCATCGGCCAGTGGGTGGAGTGAACAGATTAAGGAAAACAAATTATCAAATTAGTGTTCAAATGAGAAAACAACTTAAGCATGGAACTGTCGACGGTCGACCAAGCAACTAGACTTCGGCAAATTGAAAAGCGAACTCTTTAAGACGAAACAATATTCTTTTTCTATCTTCTGTTGGAGCGGCCCGTCGGCGGTAAGACATAACAACTTCTTTAGTCTCAACTGAAATTATATCAGAAACATCCCCATCTGCTTGGAAACGAATTGGAATCGAAGACAATTCAATTCGGAATTTCCAGGAATCTGCCGCGCAAGTGAGAATAAATTGAAGAGGGCTAATTGCATTCCTGTGCTTGAGTTGCCTGAGCACATTTTTTCAGAATCTTGCCTTTTTGATTGATGAGAGCCCATTGACCGCCCTTGGCCAGAGTGTATTCAGATTCCGCACTAGCTTTCTCCATTCGACAATCGGTGCAAACTTGGGCCTGACCGGATTGAAACGGAGAAGCAAAATCAAACTTAGCTGTAATTTTGACTTGGAGCTTTTGATTCATAAAACCAAACTTACCCTTTTCATCAATATACCTGCTCGAAGCCTACCATTTTTCATTTTATCAACACAGTTTTCTAAACTCATTTCTTCGGTGTGATTCGGAAAATAACACATCAGCTTAGGCTCAGCTGCTTGAGCCATTTGAATTGAAATTCCAATAAATAAAAAAAATATAATCTGCATTTCATATCCAATCATTATCAACTCTCAGGTCCCTCGTACGGTTCAAAAATGCCTGCTCGACGTCATGAGCAGTTACCCCATGCTTTTTCGTGAGTTTTTCCAAGATGAGTGGGCAAATTACAATCCGCCCTCAAGTCTGATTCAAGAAATTCCAGTTTGATCAAAAGTTTGACAGGAACATATTTCATTCACAAAAGACTTTGGTATGATCTAAACTCATTTTGTAGTACACATCAAGCCCAAGCTAGTTTGATGGAATTTAATTCACTGAAGCACAAATCGACACATCTTAAGCCCACGAGTGCTTAAGATGAGATGCAACATTAAGATTATTTTTTGATAAAGCAAGAAACGGAATTAAAACAAGATGAGCAAACCCAAGGCGAACTTTTCGATTCATTCTATTTCATTCTGCGCCTTAATTTTCGTTTTAGGCTGTACAAAAACCTCCAAGCAGAACTACCAAAACCTTGACGGTGTTAGGTTGTTTGATCCAGGAGAAATGAGTCAACTCCTTGAAAATCAACGACTCACCTTCGAACAGCGCAAGGCCTCAATGGACTTCCTTCGCCTTGCGATGAAAAACTCCTACATCGGATGGTCGCTGAAAGCCACACTCATTGGAAAAAGTGGTGATGATATTCTGGATGAATGTCAGTCAGTTCAAAAACTGAAAGATCAACCCATTTTAAGTTTTGAATTTTATGATGACCTCAGAGCCTGCATAGCAAAGTTTGAAGATGCTCACTTGAACATTACTCGATTACTGCCCCCGCCTTTTGTTATCACTGGAATAGCCAATACGGCATGGATCAACTCAAAGTTAATTATTACAAGGAATCGACCCGAGTTGATTCGAAAATTTCAAGAAGTTGAAAATTTTAAAAATGAAGAACTCGTGAATGCACTTAGCATCGGCAATGAGATTCTTGAAATCGATGACCAAGTTCCCAGCGATCAAATCAAGGATCTTTCAAAATTCATTTCATCATCAACGGATGATTCTAGAATGGCTTTTTCCGCCAATTTATTTTTTTCCAGAAATTTTAATTTCCCTCGACAATCCATGCTAAAACTTAAAATTCGGAATCAACAAAATGAAGACGTCATCGTTCAAATTCCTTGGGTTCAAACAATAAATAATCAAGGTGGCATTGATTCAGAACTCATTCTAGAATCAAAAGGAATCAAGAAGACCCTAACATTTGCTGAAAAGGAATTTCCATTAATCAAATCAGAAGGCTTTGAAGGGTCTGATCAACTTATTGATGATTTAAAAGAGTATAAAAGCTATGTCCTTTCCCAGGAAAATGAACCCGTCATCCGTTTAGGACTTCAAAAAATTACAAATGAAGACTACCGATGTTATCTTCAAATATTAGACTTTGATATCAAAAACACTGACAAAAAGATTCCTTATAAAATATTTTTGGAGAATACAGATCCGAAAAAGGAAATGACATCCGTGGGTATGATTCAAGAAGTTAAAAAGTTTCTTCTTTCTTGTGAGGAAAATTCATCAGAATTGATTTTGGATTTACGTGATAATGGTGGTGGAAGTACTCACCTGATGACGGCAATATATGCGATGTTTGAAGACCCAGAAAAAAACAATTTATTTGTTGCAAACGCGTATCCAAAAACACCAGGGAATCTTGCCTTTATGCTCGCCTCCTTAAAATCACTGACTGGATCTGAATCTACAGTTAAAGACGAGACGTTTTTTCAAATATACAATCAAATTGGCATGAATCCAAATGTCACAAACTGGATTGTTATCAGTGACAAGAAATTAACAAGAAAAGTATATACAAAAAGGCTTTTAGTCCTTACCTCACCCTTCTGTATCAGCGCTTGTGAAAATTTGGTACATCGATTAAAAGCCACTCGCAGAGCACAAATTATTGGACAAGCAACCAATGGAACAGGATTTGGTTTTTCGAGTAATTCTGCGGCCGAAACCAAGTTTAGAGACCCATTCAATCTCTATGAATTGCGAATGCCCAACCATGCTTTCAGCTTTCTGTTAAACCCCGATGCAACAAATTTATCACAAGATCAAAGTTTTTTAGTTCAAACTGAAAAATTCGAAAATATTCCCTTGCTAGAAAATAACCCAGCAATTCCAGATTTCGATTATAAAATTAACGAAAATGATTTATTTGGCTTTAAATCTTATCTAGAATTCATTGATAGCGTATCTGAGACCTCAAACTAAAAGCATTCAACGGGTGCCTTCAACGAAATTCAAAATAAACAAAAAACTGATTATCATAAAATTTTCGTAGTTTATGATTTTGTGATTTCAAAATGGAGTGGCTCTATTCAGAACACAACTCTGCAGCTTTAACTCGTGAAGTAAT
>JBKCTJ010000175.1:0-2790 GCA_046318875.1 Pseudobdellovibrionaceae bacterium
CTTTCGTTTTGAAAATAAAATTTTCCTTCACCGTGGCTTCACGCAGGATGACTTGGTAGGACATTGGTGTCAGCACCGAAAGGACCTCTTTTTGGCTTAACCCGGCATTGTCTAAAATAAATGGGTTTTCATCAGGAACTAAGTCAAAGACAGCCTCATCTTTTCTCAGAACTTTTGTTGTTGGCAAGTAGTGAATCATCATTCCTTTTTTCTGAGCAGCTTCAACGTCTAAAGACAAGGTCGAAATAATAACTCCCTGATCGAATTTAGAAAATTCTGACAGACTGTAGGTCCCATTGGAATTTCTTTGTTCTAACAAAAAACGATTTTCAACTAGACAAAGTCTGGATGAGGTCGCAAATACCGGTATTTGCTCAGGCCCTTGAATAGTTTTTTTGTCGATTTTCACGAGAGCTTTGCCGAGTAAAGTATTATTGCTCCAGGTTGGGGACGTTGAAGGAAGTGCGACTTCAAAGGTGCCGGCAAGCTGAATCGGAATTTCTGATACTGTTTCTTCGCAAAATGGTTTTCGAAGCTGTGCCCCACAAGCCGATAAAAACAAAACTGCAATGATTAAAATGAACTTCATGGGGCATCTCCTTGAATGCTAATAACAGCAATCTTGGTTTGTTGAGGCGGCTGATTGATTGAATAGAATTTATAAAAAGCTTCACCGGCTTTTGCTTGAAGCATTCCCATATTCCCGACCTTATCGGTCAACATAACGCTTAAAATACGTTGAAATCCCGAAGAGATTTGAGTCGGATCAATTTCGATTTCAGCCATATTCCCTCGGATTTGATCTTTGTAAATCACTTGTGACGTTGTCCCAGAACTGACCTTTGATCCTTCATAGGTTAGCTCTCCGATGGCCAGCGGAAGGGCGCTTTGATATGAAATAACGATTGATTGTGGAGTTGCACCCAGGGCAATGGCTGTGATCTGTGGTGCCTGAGTGATCGGTTGCGGATTTAAAACTTTTGGTACCTGGTAGTTGATCTTGTTGCTTTCTCCACAAGTAAGAACGAGTTTAGATTGCTCAGGCGAACCATCGCAAGATGTGCTTTGTCCCGGCCCGGATGCGAATAACGACAAAGAATCAATTTCAAGACCATTTTCTGCAAAATGTTCGTTGATCTTGAAACAAATTTGGAAAGCGGAATCTTTTTGATCCCAAGTGATGGTTTTAAACGACCAATGTTTGTATGCTCCCTTAATTTCAAAGCTGGTGAGGCTTGTCGCCGCATAGTCCGTTGTGAGCACGTCGACTTCGGTGCGGAAACAAAATGTTTCGCCAACTTTAACCGGACCTTTTTGGGATGAGGAAATTGAAACAATTTTTGGCTTGCCAGATGTCCTGCGGATCGTTGACAAAATTGCTGCGACATCTGTGGCCCCATCCATCGTACCATCCCTGAATGTTTCAATTCGAATGACTTTATTTTTTTGCGAGAAATAATATTCAAAATTTTGCGTACGATTTTTATCGACGTAAATTTGGTCGGAAGAAAATCCCACGGAAAAATCTGGATTATTTAACGCTTTCCATTTCAGCTGCGGGTGGGCTTTCTTGATTTCAGCTAGCAACTCTTGATCATTTTTTGCTGGATAGTTATCAAGAAAAGTGAGTCGAATTGACGAAGCGCGAGCTTCATCTTTGACTTGGGCAATATTCGTTAGAAACCAACCGTCCACTTCGACAAGTCGATTTCCATTTCGGTCATAAAGGTTCCACGTCTTTGGATAACCCATACGAAAGTCAAATTGTTTTTGCTGGATAAAATTAAAGTTTCCGACAGCGGTTCCGGCCAAGGCTGACAGTGTTGCACCAACAGATAGTTGGAAAGTAAAAAACAAAAGGCTAAATCGTTTCATGTCGTGACCTGCTTTATTCTTCCTGAGGTAATTGAAAAAAATTGAAGGCTGAGTTGAAAGACGTCGTCTCGCTTTGTTGATGATTCGGCGATCATATCCATTTCCCTGATAAATTGTTTAATCTTGTCGCGAAAAGTTTCCATGTCTTTCATCGAAATGGCGATCACCAGACTTTCGAAATGCCTAAAATCACGTTTAAGGCGAATTGCTTGGAATGCTTTTTCTAAAATCTGCATATGGTATTGAGCCATCACCAGAGGGCTTATGTAATCAGTTGCTCGCAAGCTTGGCTCTGATTGGACATAGCGATTTTTTTCATTTCGAATTAACTTGAGCGTGGTTAGCGTTTGCATTGCATCCGCCGCTTCATCTTCTGAAACATCCAGTGCTTTCGCAATATGGGCCGGGGTAAAGTCAAAATTTTTAAGTGAGCAAAACTCGCGCGTAGCGGGATAAATCCATTTTTTTAAATAATCCATTCCGCCGGCGGGAAGTTCTTTGAAAAATCCGTTTTGAAACTGAAAGCGAATACGATCTAAAATTTCTAGCTGCTTTTCGCTTTGTGCGGCAGTTTCAAGTTCCACTAAAATCAAAAGGTATTCTTCTTCCTTCGGCGTGAGTTTAAGTCCGAAGGATAAAAGCCGAGCATGCTCGATGCTTAGCTTACGTTGGCCTTTTAAAATCATCGAGAAAAGTTGCGGTGATTTCCATCCGGCCTTCTGGGCAAGCCACCTTTGCGAATATTTACGATCCGTTTCAGCAAGAAAGCGCAGCGTATCCTTGAGGTATTCTCGGTAATCCAAATAACGAAAAATTTCAGGTTTAACCGCGCTTTTTTCCACAAAACCATCCTTGGCTTAGTAAAACGTTAAACCTAAAAGGCTTGAAACTGCAATCAAGGAAAGAGCATGGTTA
>JBKCTJ010000176.1:0-23117 GCA_046318875.1 Pseudobdellovibrionaceae bacterium
GCTTGAACAAAATCTCCGCTGCCGATAGCTGAAACTGTCGACAGCTCCAGTGCTAGGGAAAAACCTGTAATGACTTGTGCTAAACGATCTGCTTTACCTGCGCCTAAACAATCCATCATGCGAAGACAATCTTGGGCGCTCGTTAATTTTGATCCACCACCTACGGTTCCCACGATCAAACAGGGCATCAATAAACAGACGTATAAATCGTCCCCCTGTTGTTCGATATGAAATTCAGCGACGCTGCATTCATGAACGCAGGCCATGTCTTGCCCTGTTGCCAAAAATAAAGCGGCAATGGAATTTGCAACGTTGATATTATAACCAATTTGCCCTGTAAAAATCCGTGAAGACTTACTACGACTAAATCGACTGACCATTTCTTCTGGTGTTAGTCTGAGTATCTTTTTTAATACTTGGCGTTTTATCACAGCTTCGGCCACAACACTTCGTCCTCGACCATCGATGGCCGATAGAGCCGATGCTTTCTTATCGCTGGAGAGATTGCCTTCGATTAAAAAATCTTGAATCACAATTTTTTTCTGGTGAGTAAAGTTTTCGATGATCCATCGGCACAAAGCTGCCGTCACAAAAGTTGTCATATTTTGTCCGGCTGCATCGCCAGTGGAATAAATAAAACGTATATGAGCGGTCTTACCAAAAACTTTTTCATCCAATTCAAGTAAAATGGCGTGATTGGAATGTTCTTTGGTTTTTAGCTTTAATAATTCAAAGTGTTCTGAAACCCATTTTGAAAACAAGATTGCTTCGTCCACGGAATTAAACTCAAATTGTGGAGCACGAATCATTCGATTCGAAAGAACACGAGTTGTTACCCCACCTGACATCGTTAAAGCCAGAGCACCCCGAGCAACAGATGAAACAAGGGCTCCTTCGGAAGTGGCAAGCGGTGCATAGATTTCTTCATCTTTACCTATAAATTTAAATTTCAGTGGGCCAGCAAGGCCAACAGGAATATGAACTGATCCGATAAAGTTTTCGATATTTCCTTTGAGGCTCTCAGCACTCAGGGGCGAAAAGTGAAAACTTTTAAGCGATTCGCCGCACAGACCTTCGATTTGGGAAAGCCTTTGTTGCCTGCCACTTTCGTCGTTCAGCGTCCGTTTCAGGTTCAATCGACTGTTCGATCTTGATTTATTGTTTTTTAAAATTTCCATAAGCCGACATTAGAAAAAAAAAACCGACAGATAACAAGGGTAATCGATTTTAATTTTATAAAATATTTCTCATAATGAAGCTAAATTCTCCCAACTTTGTAGAGTTGACTTAATCCAGACCCGACTGGACCTAGATCCTGAAATAGCTCTGGTTTTAGGCTGGAAAGACCACGATGAAAGTATAGAAAATACCTGGTCAAGGTTCATCTGGTCTCGAATTCAAGCCAATTTTCACGATACTGAAAGGATGAAAAAAAATTGTCAGAAAAAACCGTTTCGTCGATTTTCATCGATCTTTAACCGAAACAAACTGACCAAGATTTCGCTCATTTTTTGTGCATCTCTATTTATGGGTTGCCAGGACGCCTTAGAAACAAAAACTCAATCCCTAGCGAGCGAAATTCCAAACACCCTTTGTGAGGGAACTTCGACCAAGACCATTTTCCAAGTCATCAATGAAGTGAATGACAGACAAAGTGAAAATGGAGCTATTTTAGTTCAGGACCGAAAAACAAAATCCGAAGTGACTCATGATTTAAAAAAGTTACTTCTTCTACAAATTGAACAAAAATCAAATTCAAATGATGAAGCTGCAAAACTACTCTTAGCAGAAAAAACCGCAGACCTGATTCAACTTCTGGATCAAGACGTCAGATCCTTGGATGAAGATGACTTTGAAACAAAGATGGCTCGTTTAGAGGATGGGAGTAGAATCACTGAAGAATATGCAAAATATTCATCCCAAGCTCAGATACTCTTATCAGAAGTTCGAACGCTTTCTAAAAATGTGGGTCTCTCCTGTGAGACTGAAAAAAATCTTGAAGATAATCCAAATCTTCCAACCAATGGTGTGCCGCCAGAGAAAAACTATAAGTCACCAAATCATCTAAGCCAGGGTCTGCGCTGGACCATGGCCACAGGTTATCAAACTTGTGAAGCACTCAAACTAAAGCCTGTGGATAAAATGGTGGAAGCAGTTCAAGGAGTCAGCAAAAATTCTGAAACCGGAGGTCGAAGCTATTCCAGTATTTCAGACATTGTGCGAACTCACCATTACTATAGAGGAATGAGTTACGGTCAAAGCTGTGTGGATGTCAGCAAAAAGCCTTTAGTTTATGATTACGGTGGAGTTTCAGAACTGAAAAATGGCCAACTTGATATGTTTGCGAATAAAGGCGGCGGTAGCGCCCTTGGTATTGACTGCTCTGCCTTTGCATCCGCGGCTGCGGCAACTGCCGGTCTTTTATATCGCAAGAACCAAACAGGTCCTGTTTATAAAAGATATACAACACGCGACTTTGTGAATCCTGCTGCGGCAAATTGGGATTGTTATTCACAAGTTGCAGTGAATCCGCAGACTTCAATTTTACCAGGTGATCTTGTGATTTTTCCAGGGCATATGGTCGGAATTGATTCGATTGAAAAAGATCCGTTTGGAATTGCGGGAATCACGAACATCAGCCAATGCGACAATTTAAATCCAGCCCAATTTCGATTTGTAATCATTCAAAGTAGCGCGAACAAAGGTAGCATCGGCTTGAACCGATATGATGCTGCTACTTATTCAGCGGAGACTCCAGATCTGAGAAGATTATTTTTAGCCTATGCAAAAGCTAGCTGTCAGGCAAAATTCAATGGTAAAATAATCAGCCCAACGCTGCCTTCATCAAAGATGAATATCATTCGACATTCAGGGAAACCGGAATGCAAAGCAGAACGCGTTCCTTTAGTGAACGAAAGTTGCATTGCTTCCTGTAAAGAAAGTTTTAATATTTAGAATTTTTGATTTCGAGCCACTCCTTGGCATAGTCTTCATAATCCGATGGCAGCATACTTTGTGCTGCTGAAGGATTAATGTAGTCCGCTTTGACCCCATCCCAACCTTGATAACTCCGTTTGAATTCAGATTTGAAAGTTTCAAATTTTGGTGTCAGATAAGCTTTTCCTCCACCATTTGGAATATCTAAGGAAAGATTCGGCATAGCTAAACCAGAGAGATGTCCCCACAACTCACGTTGAATAGATTCAGATTCATCGATGGATGTGCGAAGATGATTTGTTCCCTCAGACGGATCACATTGAAACATATAATAAGGTTTCACACGCAAATACAATAATCGCCTTGAAAGAGCTTGCACAATGGCTGCATGATTATTCACACCATTTAAAAGAACCATTTGGTTCATCACGGGAATTCCATGATCAACAGTATTTTCCAGCGCCATTGCAGCCTGTTCAGTCAATTCACGTGGGTGATTAAAATGAGTCATCATGAAAACAGGTTTATTTTTTTTAATTATTTTTAACAGCCCTTCATCGATGCGCATTGGACAGACCACTGGCATGCGGGTTCCGATACGAATAATTTCAATATGTTCGATTTTTCGCAAATCAAAAAGGACTCGGTCAATTTGTTCATTGGACAAAGTCAGAGGGTCACCACCGGATAAAATGACTTCGCGAATTCCGGTTTTTTTTCGCAAATAATTCAGCGAAGCTTCGTAATCAATTTTATTCGGAAAAACTTCATCCTGGGCAGTGAAGTGTTTTCGGGTGCAATACCGACAGTACACACTGCAAAAATCCGTCACTAAAAATAATGCCCGATCGGAATACCGATGAATAATTCTTGGAGCTGTTTGATTTTTCTTTTCACCAAGGGGATCGAGCATATGCTGCGCTTGAGATGTATTTTCCAACACAAGTTCTTGCTCAGCTGGCATGATGATTTTTCGAATGGGATCATTCAGAGATTTTACTAATTGAGCATAATAAGGAGTTGTTCGAATTTGAAATATTTTTTCCCCTTGATCAAAAGCTTTCACTTCATCGGGTTGAAGCGGTAAGTTTTTTTGTAGGAAGAAATCGTCATACTGAATTTTTGTCTTCAAACTGTGGCGAAGTTGCCATGACCAAGAATTCCAATTTTCGGGTTGAATATTTTCATTGGGGTAATTGAACAAAAATCGGAATTTCATTTCCTAGTCTTCGCAAAACTCTGCGAAAAGGACAAGCGTTGTCATCTTTCTCAATCTGAGACAGCAGCATATGAACACGGACCAACCGGTTGATTTTATTGATTCATTCTCGGAATCTCAACTTGAAACACTAGAATTTCGACAGATCACACTTTCCAGTTTTTGAATGAGTCATCAATTTTTATTAATAATTTTATATATTTATAGAAAAATGTGTCTTTTTTAAACCTGGCAGGACATTCGCTTTGTTACTTGATGAAGCAGTCTATAATGACTTGTCCACAACTGGAGGAATTTATGAATTTAAATCAATGGGCTAGAATCAAGCGGTCTATGAAAAGCCGTCAAGTCGTGGTTTTCACGCTCTTGGGAATTCTAGGCGTTCATACTTCCTTCCAATACATGAACGGAACAAATCCTTCAGACTCTTACCTTGCAGGAAACTTGGACCTTTCAAGTCGCGGGACAGAGCGAGTGACATTATCAAACAACGTCACTGTTGAAGTTCAATGGGACAAGGTCAGATCAAATGGTCGTGAAGTTTATCGGATCACTGGTATGAGTTTACCCTCTTCAGAACGGGGTCGAGCCCAAACTTCTTTAGCAGACTGTGGTTCGGCTTGTTCAGAAATTCGCAGATACATTGACCAACGTGTTGGTTTTAATACAGATGTTGAATTTAGCGGAAGCCATTCTGCTGAACGCCGACGTGAACTGTTCACAAGTTCATTGAACACACAATTCATTTCCGAAGGCACAGGGACATCAACAATAACAGCACGCGCTGAAATGGATGCTGCCCGTGAACGAACGTTCCGAGCCAACGGTGAAAATTACCAAATTCGAGAATACATTCCAGCAAGTGACAATCGACTTTATGCTCGCGTCAGCGTTGAAGGATCGACTTGTACCGCTGGGACTTGTGGTCAAATCATTGCTATTCCAGAAAGCGCGAGACGCAACGCCAGTGATATTCTGCGAGTTGCAGCAGAGCTTGTTGAAACCAAATCTGCAGCTCGTGAAAGCACAACAACTGCTCGCAGAGCAGATCGTGATCGATCCGATGTTGTTGATGCAGAACGCGATCGCCGCACAGGAGATGAAATGCTAGCAGATATTTTGGCTGACTGCCGCCGAGAACACGGTGGCACTTTAAGAGACCGCGCAGGCTCAGGAGGATCAACAGCATCAAGACGACGTCTCCTTCGCGATGAAGGTGATATTGAAGAATATGAAATCGGCTCAAGAGCAGTGGATGAATTGAATTGTCGTACAGAAAGATTCCGTGATTTGGTCAGTGCTGATAACAACAATTGTACTCGTGAAGAACGCCGTGAGCGTTCATGTACAGACAATACCCGCTATGTTTCCGCTCAAAAGGCGACTCAATTTTTCTCGAGAAACATTGAACCACATATTGTTCGAGGTTTAGTAAACTCAACAAACCAAGCGGAACGAAACACCATTTTTGATATGATTCATGATCTGGATAGCGATATATCAGGTCAATACTCAAATGTTTTAAATCGAGTGACTGCACTTTCAGAATCTGCGATTCGTTCATCGGGAACACGTGTTCAAGATCGCTTCAGACAAGCGCAGCAATTAGCAGCAATTAACCCTGCACTTTCTGCAACGATGGAAAATTTAGCGCGGCAAGAATGGCAGGTGTTACGAGACAGCTCTTTTCGTTTAATGAACACACATAGTATGGGTTTGTTTGCAGGTGTTCAAAATGGAAATCTGACTCAAAGTCGAGCCATGGGTTTATTCACGGATTTTCAAACTCGAATCAGTCCAGTGACTCAGTGTGCGTTAATCGGGGTAGGAAATTGCGCAAGCCTCGGCATTGGAACTGGCTTGCAGAATGGCTTAGCTCAAGGTTTCAATTTGAATTCACTTCAAAATCGAACTTTAAGTGATCATGTGATCGGTGGCAGAACTGCGGGTCTCAGACAGCAAAATATTCGAACTGGTGTTCGCACAGCGACTGGGTTTCAGCCTGTTTTACCAGGTCAGTTGACAAGTTACAGAGGACTGACAAACTAAGCGAATGTCAGATATTCCAGAAAATAAATCTTTGATTCTTTTTGATGGCGTTTGCAACTTCTGCAACGCCTCTGTGAATTTTATCATTGATCGCGATTCTCAAAATCAATTTGTTTTCGCTTCGCTACAATCCCATTTGGGGCAAGAAATTCTAAAAAAACATCACAAGCCCCTGGCGGATTTTGATTCTCTTTTGCTGATTCAGAATGACCTCATCTATGAAAAATCTACTGCTGCTTTGATGATTGCACAACAGTTGGCTTTTCCTTGGTCTTTGTTTCGAATTTTCTTATTTCTTCCCAAATTTTTTCGGGATCCATTTTATGCTCTTATCGCAAAATATCGATACAACATTTTTGGAAAGAGCGAAGTCTGCCGAATTCCAACTCCGACGGAAAAGTTAAAAATACTTGGGTAACTGCACTCTCGCCTAAAGCGGCATCCCCAAACTGCCCCATTCCTTAACTTCATTATCCTCTGGGTTTAATGACCATCAATGACCATTCTCCGTTAAAGAACCGACATGAAGGACTAGCCCATTTTATTCAGGAAGATCAGTCAGCTTTTCAATGATGATTAAAACCAATAAAACTAGTCTTAAGATCAGCTGAAAAACCTTCAACAAATACCGAACTACACCATGCTTCGGTTTGTTCGACATTCGTACCTCCTTTGTTCAAGAGGAGTATGAAATCAAATAGGCCGAGATTGGGGATGCCAGTCTCGGCCTATGCATTTATGTCGCCGTG
The DNA here is from genome assembly GCA_046318875.1 of Pseudobdellovibrionaceae bacterium. GTDB lineage: Bacteria > Bdellovibrionota > Bdellovibrionia > Bdellovibrionales > Bdellovibrionaceae > JBKCTJ01. Next base: position 6,955 of record JBKCTJ010000176.1, read on the forward strand.
TTTTGTTTCCAGCAGTGAGCCAGCCAACTTGGGCGACGGCGCACATTCTGATTTGGATTTAATCTATAGATGATCGTGTCCAAGGGTGCTTGGATTTTTCTGATTGGTGCGCACTGAACCGATGGTCCAAAAGAATCAATTTTTTCTTGGAGTGATGTGATCAAATTGGCATTTGATGTCACAAATACAAAATCGTGATTTTCAATTTCGGCCATCAACTCATCCCTTGTTGGCCATGTTCCCATAAATTTAATGTCGACTGGTGGCCTAATCAATTTCATGTAAAAAGCACTGTTTTTGAGAAGGCTATCATTTTCCCAAAGTATTGTTGGCTTACCTAGGGATTCGGCAAACTTCATGGGTTCATATTCCCCACTTTGCGAATTAGAAATTGGCACAATAAAAAATCCCAGGATTAAAATAAATCCTGCAATGGGACGAAAAAACCACTTTTCGAATTTTTCATTCCAAGAAAAATCCCAAAGCCTCGCAAGGAGCAAAAGTAAAAAAGGAACAACCGGATACAGGAAACGCTCTTCTTTATGGGGAATTAAGGAATGGGTTAAAACAAAAAAAGCACATAAGGTTGCAATTAATACTTCCGTGGAATTCAGTTTTTTAACATGTCGAAACAAGGGAAGTGAAAACGGAACCAACATCAAAACTAAAGCTGTGATCCAGGTATTGTACCAAGGCTGTATTGAATGTTCGACGGCTCCATCTTTGTTTACATAAATGTACTCATACAATGTTTGCAAAGGCCACCGACCAACACCAAGGTCCACAAAAGCTTGTAAACCTGCAGAGATCAAGCCGGCAAAAATAAAAATTGAAATCGACTTCCATTCTTTTTTCCAAAGTAACCAAACTAAAAATCCAATGGTAAAAACACCAATTTGAAATCGATACAAGCTGGCAATACCCATCAATAATGCACCAAAAAATAAAAGCCCATATTGCTTTTTAGGTACAGCTTCGATCATCATAAAAAGAGCAATGAAAGACATTGTCATTGCAATGGACTCACCAAAAGCCCGAGTGCTTGCAAACACCACGATGCAATGAAGACTTAAAAAAGACATCGCAATCAAATGATATCGCGAATCTTCGGCTAAACTTTTTCTATTGATCCAAAAATAATAAAAAGGCAAGAGCATCGAAAACAAACCAAGCACGATCAATTGAAACCGGATCAAGGAAAACATTTCTGTAATACCGAAGAATTTTCCAACAGAAGTGATTGCACCTAAGGTCCACACCAAAAGTGGACTTCGCCAAACAGGAATTTCTAATGCTTTTCCTTCGGTGAATTCAATGCCAGGAATAATTCCATGTCCATAGTCATCCACAGATTGCGGTCCGTACACAACATAACTTGTCACCATACGCACGGCAAAACCCATAAATAAGATCAACAGAAATGAAGCGAATATTTTTTGATATTTTGTCATCTTGCCATGTATATGTTCAGATCAGATGATCTGACAACTAAAATGACTCATGCTGATTTAACCAAGATCTTTTCGAGCTCTATAATTTCAGCAATTTTGCTAAATTTAATCGGCCCTGGTACTTCACTGGAAAAGAACCCGGATCAATACCCTTCATCAATCTTTCTTTCATTTGCTCGGCTGTTAAACTCGGTTCAGATGAAATCAAAAGCGCCAATGCACCAGCAACATGAGCTGCTGCAATCCCAGAATGGCTTCGAGGTGCAATGGGTTCTGGATTTTCCATATTTACCGTGGTCCATACTTTTTCACCCGGCGCCGCAAGATCGACATCAATCCCCGACATTGCAAAGACAGAATATTGATCCAAAGAATTTGTTGCTCCAACAATGACAGTGTTCACGGATTTTGAGTCAAAATGACGTGGATAGTGTCTTTGTAAATGATAATTCGATTGGCGATTTGATGGGTCAGTTGTTATGTCCTTTGCGGGAACAACAACCATGACGTTTTTATCTGCTAAGCTTTGAAAAAGATTTCGTAACCCAGCAGATTTCACATCCACATTTTCTTCAAATAAAATGACTTGAGCGCCCATCATCAATGCATATTCAGTTGCAGCAATAATGTTTTCCTCGCTTCGATTTTCTAAGCCACCGACTTGCAATGGAATAATCTGAGCATAAGGAGCCAACCCACGGATCGGTCCTGCGCAATGGTTGGATGCAATCACACCCATCATTTCAGTTGATTTTCCATTTCCCTTTGACACTTGGTTTTTTTGATCAAGAAAATTCCAACCGTGGATATCATCAATGAATCCATTTTGATCATCATCAATTCCGTTCGTAGGATCTTCACTGTAGTTGGTAAAAACTTGATTGATTGTTTGAAAATGATCTGTATCCATCCCAGAACCGATTAATCCGATGACAACATTTCCCCCGAAAATTTCTGCATTCCAAACTTTGGATGTTTTTATCAGACGATGAGTCCACAAATTGATTTGTTCAGTCTGACCTGAATCAGCAAAGGATTTCATCGCACTGAAAAAAATAATGCTACAGAAAAAAACCACTGCGATGCTTCGATTTTGCATGCTTGATTCCCCTTCAATAATGATGAAAAATCCGGAGATTTCTCCCCGGGCCCTGCTCACTATTATCGTGATGTAATCAAGATGTCAGTCAAGTTGAAATTAAAATGTAATGGCAATTCTTGAAGCTAAACCCCATGTATTTGCTGTTTCGAGTCCAGTTTGACCATCTTTGAAAGCGGCACCTGGAAAGAAAAGTCCAATTTGATTGGACCAAGACACACGCTCTCGCATCTTATAAAGCAATTCAACATCGTATTCGAAGCCAACAGTTTTATTAAAGTCCGTAGCATTTGTTGGGTTTGCAATCAATTGTGCGGCAGTGACTGTTTGAATCAAATCAAATTTATCACTCCACATGTATTTTAATTGCGGAGAAAAATAAGCGGCATTTCCAATGGCTTCATCATCTATGGAATTTGAATTGTTACGTCCAGCAGTCGTGTCTTTTACTAAATTTGTTGAGAAAAAATCTTTTTGTCCCAATCGATGATTGAACATCAAAAAAGCAACATCATAGTTTTTATCAAATTGAAAACCTTCATAGTCGTCAGTGGTTGGATCATCCCCTGTCGCAAGGCCGATGCGAATTTTCCATTCCCACTGAGATGCAACACTTGAAGACGGATTTGGAAAATACAATTCTGCTGCTAATCCATATCCATTGACCTTGACGTTATTTCCCTTGGCATTCTTAATTCCAGTGCTTCCACTGAGGAAACTTCCCTCAAATTTAAATGCGAAACCTGACCAAGATTTTCCCAACATAAAGCTCGTCCGTTGAGTACTAAAATCCCCGTCAACAACTCCAGGACCATTTATTCCTGTCATCGTCGCCAAAGGAGCATCATTCACAGCAACCGACCCCTTACGTTGCTCATACAACAAACCCAAAAGATTTCCAGAATCTTTGTTGTCGTACTGCAAGTGGATCATTTGATCCTGAATATTATTTCCTTGGCCATAATTTTCATCGTACTGACGACCAAACATTGGCTGAATCGTGATATTATCAACTAAAAATTTAAAACCCACCATGTCTCGAGAATTCAACCAATGGTCAAAAGGACCATTCCCTAAATTGTAAGTCATGCCAAGACCAAACTCGAGGGGCATTCTTCCAGCAAAGAAAACACCATTTTCTTGATCAACAGTTAAATAGAGTTGCGAAACTTGAATCGGTGTTTGACGTTGGTTCTTTGCAAAAACATTATTTCGAGAACTATCAACATCTGTTGTATCTTTTGGATTTGGTGTTCGAGGTAACCCGCCACCCCAGATATCTCCGGCTTGTGAATATTGATAAGCCGAATCTTGAGAGCCCAAAATATGAAACTTGGAATAAATATTCACTCCGTCTGAAGCAATGATTCTTGGAGAAAGATATAAATGGTGTAGTCCATAGGCTTTTCTTTGACCAGGAGTTGTCAAAGACGGTCTGTCCACTTCAGTCCACTCGAAGCGATATCCCCCTGCCCAGTCAATAGAAGTCGCTTGGGCCGCAGTGGGTATCATTAAAAGAAAGCTGAGGGCATATTTTAAAATCATCTTGCGCTCCTTATTCGAGAACGCCGACGATGTCGGATTCTCGTACGAAAATAAAGTTTTGACCTTCAAGCAAAATTGACGTTCCTGCATGCTCAGTCAAAATAACAGTTTCACCAATGTCGACGCCAACACGATGCAATTTGCCGTGTTTATCTTTGCGCCCAGGACCCACTGCTAAAACTTCACCACGAACATAGCTATCGTTTAATCTTGCCGTATCTGGAATAAAAAGACCCGAGGCCGTTTTGCGCGGCTCTTCAATCACTTTCACAAACAAGCGATTTTCCAAAGGAGACAAAAAGTTTCTAAAATTTGTCTGTGACTTTGCTGATGCGTGTTTCACCAAACTTGTCTTAGCATTTGCCTTAGGTGCTGTTTTAGGTGTTGTTTTAGGTGTTGTTTTCGAAGTAGGAGTTTTTCCAGCAACCTTTTTAACAGGAGCCGTTTTTAGTTTTTGAGTTCCAGTTGATTTTTTTACAACTGACTTGAGGGTTTTCTTTGGAGCCGCCTTTTGAGGGGTTGCTTTTACAGATCCCTTTTTTGCGGCTACTTTTTTGCCAACTGCTTTTTTATTTGCTGCTTTAAGGGGTTTTAATGTTGGCTTTTTGGTCACCTTCATTTTTGGTTTACTTTTGGCCACGTTTTACTCTCTCTTCTTCATAGTATCTTCTGTACAGAATATCCCATTCAGGACTTCCTTCCATGACACCGCGTTTTAAGGTTTGCACTTTCGCGCGAGCGCGCTGATCAATATCTTTATCATCTTGAACAAAATTAGAAATCGCCTTCTTAGTCAGTTTCAATGCAAGATCATCATTTGAATAATCAACCATATCATCATTCCAAAGAGCGTTGGTGACTAAGTGAGCCAAATGGGATTGCCGATCTTCTGAAATCATCACAAAACGATTTTCCTTTGTTTTGCTAATTGCTGTTTAACCATTTGCTGCATTTTATGACGCTGAAAAGTGTTGCCATGTTGCTTTTCCAAATCGTCCACCATTTTTTGAACTTCGCGATCGAGTTCGTTTTCGACTTCATAGTTTTCTTTAATCACTTCAGTAATTCGTTCCAAAACTTGTTTTTCATCGACTTTCATTTTCACAAGAGATGACTTTTTCCACTCGGAAAATATCATTTGTGCCAATGCTGAAATTTGTTGTGTTGTGATCTTCATTATTGAAAACTTATCCGTGAGTGATTTCTCCACGATTTAAAACGATTTTTATAAGAATGACAATCATCGCTGCATTGATGTTCATCATCGCGTCAATCGCAGCCTCTGGGCTCAGTTTGCAAAGATATTTTCATTTACGAGATGAGATGAAGCAGAAAATGATCTCGAAGTCGTTTATTCAGCCTACAGAATACTACAGGAACCAGCTGATCTTTCGCGAAAAGATGCTGGTGACTGCGAACTCTCTGCAAGAAATGTTGCTTCAAAACGGCTATAGGCAGCGCTCTCCTGACCAACGAGTTCTAGAAAAAGATTTTGGTCGCTTTTCGCAGCAGTTTTGCCAACAGGAGTTTTCCAGACAAAACTTGCAGTCCCAGCTTCGCGCTGAAGAAAATTTCACTCAAGGGGAATGTTTTCTTGTCTTTACGCCAAAGAGTCCGTTTTACCCCTCAGAAAAAAATTGGATCTTCTTGGGTTCAAATGTGGGATCAGAAAATTTCTTCGATGCCACGTTGGACTCAAGCAAACAAACCCAGGTGCTGAGTTTGATTTACAACGAATCCCGGCAATCTCGCGTCAATAGCGTTTCACTAGGCCAAGTGTTATTTGCACAGTATTTGGATAAAGAACCCATAATTCAAGAAATTGTGGACCTGGGACAAATTCCTCCAAGTTGCATGCAAGGTGTGATGGCCATCGAGGACAAAGCCTTCCTCAACCATCAAGGATTTAGTGTGACGGGAACAATGAGGGCCGCTTTAAGAAATGTCCTTTCGGGTCGGAAAGCCCAAGGCGGAAGTACAATTACTCAGCAATTAGTTAAAAACTATTTTCTAACAGCAGAAAAAACCTTGAAACGCAAATTTGACGAAATCCTGATTTCCTATGCTTTAGAGAGTGAAATTTCAAAAGACGAAATCTTAAATTTGTATTTAAACATCATTTATATGGGGCAACACGGTCCCTTTCAAATTCGAGGGTTCGCAGCAGCATCACAATATTATTTTTCAAAATCGATTTCAGATCTGCAAACCGAAGAGTGCGCTTTCCTGGCAGCCGTTTTGAATAGCCCTGGCCTATACAATCCCTTCAAAAACAATGAAAAAGGCAAAGTCCGACGGAACTTAGTTTTATCAAAGATGGCCGAAGAAAAATTAATCAGCGATGAGGAAAAACAAAAACTGATTGAGTTGCCGCTCATTGTGAAGCAACCTCCATCAGCATTTGAAACAGCACCTTATTTTTTGGACGCGGTTCGAAGCCAATTGGAAAAATATGAAGTCAGCGCTACAAATAAAAAAATTCTGACAACTCTTGATCTTGAGCAACAAAAAATCGCCCAAAAAGAAATGATCGATCACATCAAGTCCCTTGAACAAAATAACAAAAAGGTCAAAGCCCATTTCGACAAAAAAAAACGGCTTGAAAGCTTGATCATCTCGGCATTGAACACAGGCGAAGTCACAACATTAATTGGCGGAAGAGGTTTTTCTTCGACACAGTTCAATCGAGCCATTTCAGCGCACCGACAAATCGGTTCAGTTTTTAAACCCCTTGTCTATTTAGCAGCTATTGAAAATGGAATATCCCAAGCTGATTCAATGGTGGATGATTCGCCTTATTCGACAAAAATTGGAAAAACGATATGGGCACCAGAAAATTATGATAAAAAATTTCATGGAGAAGTCCCGTTTTCCTATGCCCTCATGAACAGCCTGAACGCCGCCACAGCTCGACTTGCAGAGCAGGTTGGATACGAAGAAATTATTCAAGTCGCTCGTGAGCTAGGTGCTGAGTCAAAGCTAGATCCATTTCCATCTTTGGCCTTGGGTTCTTTCGAAATGTACCCCATTGAAGTTGTGCAAATATATATGCGCTTTGCAAATTTCGGCAAGTTCAAACAAATCACTTTGATCGACAAAGTTTTAGAAGGCGAAAAAGTCATCTATGATTACGAAACTGATCAAACTTCCAATGAAGATTCAAAATATAAAAAAGAAATTGCATCCCTAGTCAGCGTGATGAAGTTAATTCCCGAAAGAGGTTCCGCTCAAGGACTCAAAGCAACTGGATTCCGCCATATTTCGGCAGGAAAAACTGGAACGACCAGCGATAACAAAGATGCCTGGTACGCTGGGTTTACTCCACTAAGAACAACTGTAGCCTGGGTCGGCTACGACGACAATTCCGTCAGTTCCTTAACAGGCTCAAGCGGCGTTGTTCCAATGTGGGGAAAATTCATGGCCAAAGCCTGTGAGCATGATATCAATAACGATTTTGACTGGCCTACAGATCTTGAATCCAAAACGGTCTCGAGCGAGAAAAGCGATTACGAAATCAAAATATTTCAAAGATGAACGATCATTCCTTCGTAAGCAAATTCCCATGTGAAGTTATGTTTTGGCTCACCGCGCTGTTGGGACTGCAACCAAGTATGATATTCACCCGTCTGTAACCTTAAATTATTCATATCCTCCAAGCTTGCACCCGGATCGTGATGAGCAAACAAAACATATTTAATCTTTTCCCTCATCGCAATATCTAAACCGACTTGCGAAGCGCTGTGTCCCCAATTTGCTTTTTCTGCAAGCTCCGGGAGTGTGTACTGGGCATCGAAATACATCAAATCCGCATTTTGATACAAAGGCAAATCGGCTCCCAAATCTTGAACCGATACTCTTGTTCCTTCAGTATCTACACAGTGTGCGTAGCCTTTGCCACCGCTGTTAATTCGATAACCCCAGCAAGGATCAGGGTGATCTAATTTATAGGGTGTAATCTCCATATCAGCGATTTTAAATTTCGTTCTTGGCTCTAAGATGTGAAAATGAATTTTTGAGGGGAGCTTATCAAAGGGTACCGGGAAATAAGGTTTTTGAAAAATACCGCGAATCAAATCAGGCAGTTCATTTTGAACTGCATAATAGTGTATTTCTGCACCAGGAACGAAATGGGGCGAAAAAAATGGCAACCCGATGACATGATCCCAATGAAAATGAGTCATCAAAATATGATGGGGCCCTTTCATCGTGCCGTGATTACCCCTCATGATTTGTTCACTCAAAGATCGAATCCCGCTACCACCATCAATGATTAATCTTCCAACATCACTGACGACTTCAACACAAGTTGTTGCAGCACCAAACCCAGCGACTTCTGGGACATCTTTTTGTGCCATATATTCACTGACCGAGATTTTGGTTTTTGTAAATGCTTGAAAATAGTCTTCAAGGACAAAGCCGATGTGATTTTTCCAAAATACTGGACTTGGAGATACTGGGATAGACCCCCGAACTCCCCAAAACTGCAATGATAAACTACTTTTCTTCATCTCCTTATTACACATGAAATTGATCAGTTTTTTGAGAACTTAATGCATTTAGGACACTTCGTCATCCTTCAACTAGACCAGGGCCATGCCATGAAACCTGGCTCAAAACAGATATGTTTATAAGTCGATATCCACTTGATTTTTTTCGTTAGCCGAGCCAGGAAAAGCCTGGGAAGGCTTTCTCGCCGATTTCACGTCCACAAATTCATGTTGATCATCACTCATCAGCTTTCCTGGATTGAGAAAATCCTTTTCATCGAAATGTTTTTTTAACGCCTGAAGAGCAGCAAGCCCCACTTCCCCAATTTCTTGCCTCAACCAAGGCTTGTGTTCATAGCCCACAGCATGGTGATGACTCAATGTTGCACCTTGGGAAACAAAATGGCTGGTGATGGCTGTTTTCAAATTATAATACTGAGATAAATCTTGGGTTTTCTCTAAACAAGCGTAAGTGAAATACAAACAGGCGCCTGTGCCATAAGAATGGGATAAATGACATCCAATATAACCTAACACTCCCAGTTTTTTAAATTCTTGGTTCATTTTTTCAACGGTAGATTCATACAGATTTACAATTTTATCCCAAGTCACTGCTGTTTCTGCAACGTCTACGATCACACCGTAGTCCATCAAACTGTCCCGCAAGTAAGGGACGTTATATTTATCCTTAGACCAAGTTTTTCCCACTGAGGAACCTAAAGCAAAAGCGTTAACAGTCTTCATCTTTTGTTGAAAAAAAGATTTTTTGAAGTGCACTTCTTCTGCAGAACCTTCAAATCCCGCAATGACTAAACAAGGCGTTCCGTATCCGCGCAAAAGAATCAATTTTTTCGCAAATTTTTGAATCCATTTTTGCATTCCCGTAGGGGTGGTTTTGAGTTTGAATGACAATTCAGTCTCGTGACTATCTTGGACACGAAATAATGTTGGCCGAGTGTGTTCGTCATGACACTGTCGAATCACTGCCACGGCATGGGAAAAATCCTTCACTAAAAATCCCAAATAAGTTTTTTGCTTGGGCACTTTGTGGACTCTCATAACAGCTTCAGTCACAATTCCAATGGTGCCTTCGGATCCAATCACGAATTGATTTAAATCAGGACCAGCAGACGATGTCGGAACGACCAGTGTCTCTAACGTCCCATTCACAGTGGCTACTTTTAAACTGACGACCAAATTTTCAATTTTTCCATAACCATCAGATTGCATGCCTGATGATCGAGTGACAATCCATCCACCTAAAGAGGAAAATTCAAAAGAATCTGGAAAATGACCCAAAGTATAACCTAAGTCATTGAGTGATTTTTCAATTTCAGGACCAACCATACCAGCTTGCATTCGAGCTGTTTGCGAAGCTTGATCAAAATGAATAAGCTGATTCATTTTCTTTAGAGAGATAACTAAACATTTTCTATTTTTAAGATCGCGATTTTCGACTCCGCCAACGATATTGGTTCCACCGCCAAAGGGAATTGCTGTCCAGTCGTTTTCAAAACACCATTTTAAAGTATCTTCCACTTGCTGATGAGTCTGGGGAAACACAACTGCGTCTGGTGCTTTTACAAAGTTTTTTCTGCGAGCCCGCCACAAATCCGGATAACTTTTTCCGTAAGTGTGCTGACAGCGAACCTTGGCATCTGTTGAAATAGAGACATTTGAAATAGAGACATCGGAATGACCAGCAAAGATTTTTTCCAATTTCGAAATTTCAAAAGCAGTGATTCGGCTTTGAGGGATCAAATCATTGGTAAATTCTGGGGGACGATTTATGGGATCAGAATCAATTCCAAGCTTTTGCTTCACCCAGGGCCAAAAATGCGGTCGATTTTCAAAGGGAAAAAATTTATTTTGATGACCCCAGCCCCACCATTTCATTTCTTCGGCCTTGCCAAGATTTTTCGAATCTTTAAACTGATCCATGATTCCTCCGATAGTCTCCTGAATTGGGCAGAATATAGAGTCATCAAAAAAAATCCTTCGTGCAACCTGAATATCCAAAAGTCATCGAGAGCTTTCCGAATTCGCTTTAAGTCGTTCTTGGCAGGATGGATGTCAGATCAAATGTCAGACTAAACTGGTAAATTGAACAGCGAAATTGAACAGCCAAAATGAATACAAACCGAGCTGCCAAATTTAAGTTCGACTCCGTAAAAAGTACAGACATGGATTTGTGAGAAGATTTTGTTCGAAAACGAACCCAAAGAGCCCTGCATTGATTTTACCCTCCATAGTAAGGGCTTCGGTCCTGGTTCATTTCTTTAAGGCAAGTTTTTAGCCCCGTTTTGCCCCGAAAACAGCCGAGCGAAATGACTCCAATTCTTGACTTTCAATCCATGCACAAAAATTGCATCATTTTGATATTTTGAGCGGAAGCTCACTCAGCGGTGTCATTTTGGAGGATTTAAGTTGTATGAGTTCCATCGTGAAAGACAGAAATGCTGGCCCTTTAGCTAGCCTAGGCCTAGCAAGATACAAGGATATCGTCTTGTCGGGCCGTACTGCATTTCACGCTCGGACCATGGAAATAGCTGAATTATCTCAGGAAATGACTGACTTGATGACTCCTATCACCTTGCGTGAAGACTTTGGGCCAAACATTTTGGCAGCTTCATCCTCCAATGAGGCAATTGAAGGCCTGCGACAAGAAGTTTTACAAGAGCTCAATGCCTGGAGTGAAGGCGATCTTGAACCAGACCTAAGCAAGACTATCACTTCACCTGACTTAAGGTCTGTAACAATAAATGCGACTCAAATCTGCAATCTCCATTGCACTTATTGTGCAGCCGGCGGCGATGGAACCTATTCAAGCCCCCAAAAACAAATCGACTTATTAAAATCAGTGCCTGAATTAAAGCGCGTTTTGGAAAGCAAAAAAACGGGATCTGTCTTGCATGTTTCCTTTTTGGGTGGCGAACCCTTACTGTTTCCAAAAGGGATTCGAGTTCTCTGCGAATTCTTAAAAACTTATGCTGATGAGCATGGAATCCAACTCACATTTAAAGTCACGACAAACGGAACTGTCATGAATGCGACGATCATTCGCTTGCTTGAAGATTTCAAAATGGGAATCGTCATCAGTTGCGATGGAACACCTAATATCCAAGATCAATATCGCCCATCAAAAAGCTCTATTTCTTCTTCTGCCATGCTTGAAAAAGCAGTGGGCGAGTTGATGCAGCAAAGAGCCAACATCCCCTTTATCGGCGTTCATTGCGTTTACCACACCAAAGAACAAAGCATGACTCGGTCAGTGGATTATTTTAAGTCACTGGGATTTGATTGGTATGAGTTTACTCCGGATGTCAGCAATTCGTCCGAGGAATTAACTGAAGCTTATTTGCAATCATTGGCCGAGCTTGCTTTGCGTGAATTTGAACTTGGCGGAATTTCAGCCTTATGCCGCATTCAAAATTTGAATATGGTGTTCTCAAGACTGGAAACGCAGACTCCTCTTCGCAATCATTGCGGAATTGGAAAGAGTTTTATGATGATGGATGCTCAAGGCGATTTTTACCTTTGTCCATGGATGATTGGATCTGCCTCGGCGAAGATATCCACTTTGCAAGATGAATCCACTGCGATTTTCAAAAATGATCTTATTGATCTTCATGACTGTCAGTCTTGCTGGGCTCGAAATCTATGCGGCGGTGGATGTCATTTTATTCACAGCAAAAGCAAAGAGAAAAAAGACAAATCCTATTGCGAACGCGTTCGGGGCACTATGGCATTAGCGATTCACTATTTTGGTCAATTTCAAACACAACAGTAATTCATAGAAAATGAAACACAGAGAGGTCTTCAATGAACAAAAAAACCACAGCAACAACAAAGCATATCAAAAAAATTAAAAAAGCAGCTGCATCAACTGCTGAAAGCACAAAAGGACCAGGTGGTTGTTTACCGATCAACTAATTCATCGGTTTTGAACGACACAATGACTTCTAAAGGGAGAACCCATGAGCGACAAATCACAAAATAAAACGAAATTGAAACACATCAAGCCAGTAAAAATGCTTGCTGTGATCACTTCTGGCGGACCAAAAGTTCCAGGTTGCATTCCGATCAATTAAACATTGATCGCGATCTGCTAGCGCCCAAAAGAACAACGCTTTTCATCCACTTGAAACTGTTGTAGTTCTAGAGTTGGAAGCCTGCATGGCTCCCAACTTAGAATCGAACAGGAGCACAAGTGCCTCGGGTGAAAAATTCTTTCAGCAAAATTCAGCATTTTTTTTCACGAAAGCTAATTTTTCGAATCGGCCTTGCCCTTTGCCTCGGGTATTTTATCAGCCAACTTAAATTAGACTACATAGAATCTTTTCTTTATGACTTGCGTATTCGATCACAACCCTACCACAGCCAGCAAAATGAAGTGGTCCTTGTCATCATTAACCCGAAAACCGTTGAAAGTATCAAAGGCCCGCCAAAAGCCAGTGATCATCGCATTGTCCTAGATAAGCTTTTAAAATTGAATCCACGCTCCATCGTCTACAATTTAAAACACGAAGAAATTGTGGGAACTTATGATGAGAAATTTTTCTGGGCAAAACTTGCCGAGGGACGGGACAATATTTATTTTCTTTTCAACGAAGTTCAGTTGCGGGGAGATTACAGCCGCCTGGTTCTTCCAGAACCCTTAAACTTTTTTCGCCTTTACTCGGGCCCTTTAGGTGCCGATAAAAACAATTTTGCCAAAGACGGCGTCACCAGACGAATGCTCATCAATTATCAGGACCAACCCACTTTACATTTCCATTTAGCTCAGCAAATCAATGCCGAAATTAAATCGGCAGCGGATGTTCGGGGAAGATTTGAATTCCTTGGAACTCAGCAGACTTATATTCATTTTCATCCACCTGGTTTTTTCCCAAGAATTTCCTTTGAAGATGTCATGGCGAACAAAATCAATCCAGAGGAGCTAAAAAATAAAACCTTCATCATCGGGCTGGACTTGGGGCTTTCTCAGGATGAGTATGCTTTGACACCTTTCTCTCGAGAATCTACAGGAATGACAACTACTGAAGTTCACGCAAATATGCTGAACACTTTGATACGCAATAATTCTCCCGTGAGAGCGCCCTTTTGGTTAAATCTTATTTTTGTTTGTGTCGTTTCAATTCTGACAGTGCATATTGTGCTTGCAGTTAAACCCGTCGCGGGTCTGATTCTTTTGGTTTCTACATTTTTTATTTATACAAGTTTCTCGTTTTTGTTGTTATGGATTTTTGGCCTATGGATTAGCTTAGCGCAACCGTTGTTAGCTATCTTTTTGGCATACTACTTTTTTATTCCTTACCGTTTAATTATCGAAAACCGCAGAAGTTGGGAATATTTCCAAAAAAATAAGATTCTTCAAGAAGTTGAAACTTTGAAAACCAATTTTATTTCCATGATGTCTCACGATCTAAAGACCCCCATCGCTCGAATTCAAGGGATGTTGGAAGTGCTGATCAAAGAAGGAACACAGCTCTCGAACATACAGCGGGAAGCTGTAGATACGATTAAATCTTCCAGTGAAGATTTATTGAAATTTATCAACGCCATTTTGAATTACGCTAAAATTGAAAGTGAAGGCGTGAAATTACACTTGGAAACAAAGGACTTGAACCATCTGCTTGAAGACGTCATCAAAAAACATGAGTTCCTTTGCAAAATTAAAAAGATTCAAATCGTCAAAGAGCTTGAACCCTTGTTTCCCATTCCCATGGATCCTGATTTGATGAAACAGGTTTTTTCAAATTTGATTGAGAATGCAATTAAATACAGTCCTGAAGAAACAAAAATTTTGATTACTTCTGAAGAAAGCGATTCAAATATCATCGTTCAAATCGCAGATCAGGGCCAAGGCATCCACCCCGAAGATCTGCAAAATATTTTTATGAAATTCTTCCGAAGTCGAAATGCCAAAAGTTCCCCCATCAAAGGCTCAGGACTGGGTTTGTACTTGGCTAAATATTTCGTAGAACTGCACAAGGGAAAAATAATTGCCGAATCTACACTCGGCCAAGGATCTACTTTTACTGTGGAAGTGCCGCTAAGTCAGACTTAGCGGCGCGAGCTCTGTCCATGGCTTTAAAAAAATAACAAGTTAAGGTGATATGCCGAGATAAGCACCAAGGCTCAACAAAGTTTGTTGAATCTGCGGCATAAATTCATACAAGCCATATGTTGTTGAAATCAAGAAAGTCGGTCCTTGCATGGAAAAAACGCGACGCCCATACAAAGACAAGTGTCCGTGTTCACGCACCACTTTTTCAGCTTCGGTCATGCGATCAAAAAAGTCCTTATAAAGAGGAGAAACACCACCTGCGTTTTCAGCCACGGCTTTGAGTTGGACCCAGCCCCTCGAAAAAACCGCAATTCGGGCAAACGTCACAAGCATCTCATCATTGGTGTGATTCGCAGAAAGATCCATGAGTAGATCGAGTTTATTTTCAATGGTTCCACGCAAATTGATGACTCGTTCAACTTTATCCAAATGAACATCGACCAGGTACTGATCACGCATCAAACCACTCAACCAAAAAATCGCCCGTGATAAACGCGCTGGCAGTCTGTTCATCAGACTTTGAGCCGAATTCAAAGAACTGACTAAGGAATAAGAAACAACTTTATAAATTAAATTTCCCTCGCGCTGAAGATCATGTCTAAGCTTGGCGATGATGACTCGTGGATTTCTGCTGTAATATCTTTGGATTTCAGGAAGAGTCGTCATCGTAGCAATCATTTCAGGAGTAACATTCTGTGGAAATAGTTGTGGAAAAGTATTTTGCAAATCATCAACTCCCAAACGAGACAACAAATAGCTTGCAGTGCGCACCACATCAGGATTTTCAAGATCAATCCTGTTCAACGAATCATTCATAAATCTTGGCGCAAGATTATTGATCGCATCAGATGCTGGTCGATTCGGCTGCTGCTGAGTACTTTCAATAATTGGTGCAGACTTGGAATCAACAACACCGATGTTAAAATCTTGGATTGTCGCTGCGTCTTTTGCCACAATTGCTTCAAGAATTTTTCGCGTGATGGAGTATTCAGTGTAATTCCGTCCAAAAATTTCAGAGTGTTGGATCACTTCCGCATCAAGTCGGGAAATCTCGTTTTGGTTTCTGACCGGGTCCTTCATCAGTTCACTGATTTCATTTTCAAGCTGTTTTAATTTTAAAAAAGCAATTTCAGTATCTCGGAAAAGTGACCTATACATATTCAGAATCACATGGGCTTCGTTCACACGCAAACTCAGAACCATCTGTCGAGTTCGACCCCGAATTTCATTTAAAATGGCACGATTCGAATTGCCATTCAACCATTCCCTTCGTTTCAACTGTTCTTCAAGTTTAAGCATCTCATCATAGAGTGTCCGAGCAACTGTCATTTCAGCTTGGGCCAATTTTGGCAGGGAAGATAAGACGTTTTCGCACTTTTGTTGTGAATGACTGAAGTGACTTAAAAATATAATTTGCAAAAAGATAGGGAAGATTTTTAAAAATAAATGCGCCATGCGGTTCCCTTTTTTAGATGAAAATGGTTTCACGTAAAATTTACATACGATAACCA
>JBKCTJ010000177.1:0-3518 GCA_046318875.1 Pseudobdellovibrionaceae bacterium
CCCCAAAAGAGGTCCTTTCGGTAATGACGCCAATGTCATACCAAGTCATTCTCCGTGAAGTAGCAGTGACGGAAAATTTTATTTTCAAAACGAAAGTGAAAATCACTGAACACGGTTTTGTTTTTTAGCCTAGCTTCAATCCACTGACTTTGGTCTTGTGTTCGAATGAATATGCTCACAGTCCGTGATCATTGATTGGGGCAGGGTGAGTTGATATTTAATTGATCCTCGCCGATGATTTTTCTATGAAAACGAAAATAGTACTTAGCGCACTGATGAGCATACTTATGGCCTGCGATTCAAAAAAACTCGACAAAGAGATCGACTCTACCGAAGAAGCCAATCAATCATCAAATAGTTTTACTTTATTGAGAAAATGGCAAAGAGTTGTGAGGTTCGACTGTGCAGGAAAAATATATTCCGATCAGCAAGAAACAGTTCAGTCACCTCGCGCACCAGTGAGCATAACGCCATATGTTTTTGAAAATTTGTATTCGTCATCCTTTAGAAACTTGACAAATGGATCAGCGGGGCCGGCCGTTTCGAACTTTGTCACATTTGTTATTGATATGGCGCCGACATTTTTGAATCTCAAGGTCGAAGAAGGTGTCAATGAAATTGGATACGAATTCTCCTACTGCCAGGAGCTGAAAAAAGATGGGAAAGGGCAACCAACTTCCGAATGTGAGCATATCCCGGTAGTCAAAGAATCCGGCACCCTCTTCATCTTCGTCATCTACCTACAAATGTGGTCTGATGAACTTTTAGAAATCCATCCAGATCAAAAAAATTGTAGGAAGACTTAACCCAACGAGAATTCACATGCTAGTCTTTGGCATTTTGGTTCGACTACTTTTAGATGGTGCCCGCCGTCCCATAGTGGAAGAACCACTGGCCTGGGCTGAACAATACCCAATCCAGTGGCGGGAACCAAGGGTCGATCTCGCGGAGCTGGCAAAACTACGTTGGATTGAAGGGCTTTCTCGAAAAGAGCTAGCTCAAAAATATGGAAAAACTGCTGTAGCAATTCAGAACTACTTTCAAGAATTGCGACGGTGGGATTTTAGAGTCGAGGGTTTAACAGTAGAGGAGCAAAAGCGAATCAGAGGGGTCGATTAAAAATCGCTTTAGTTATCACCTATACTGGCACTTTTAGCTGTTGGAACTGGATATTTGCGTTGTGCTTGAAAAAGTCCGAAAGGCTCAAATTCAGCAAGCAAGGCACCGAAGGGAAAGAGAATTTAAAGGTTTGCAAGTAGACTACCGATAAATCGTTGACATTTTTGTACAACGTTGTATAATATAGACAACGACCGCGGAGGAGCTTATGCGTGATTTTGGGACACTATTTAAAGAGCTAAGGGCCAAGACTGGTCTGACGCTAAGAAAATATTGTGAACAGTTTGAGTTAGATGCAGCGCAAATTTCAAGAATTGAGCGCAGCTTGCTTCCAGCCCCAAGGGACAAAATACGACTAGAGTTTTATGCCAAGTCTTTAGGACTTAAAGATGGCTCAAAAGACTGGAAAACATTTTTTGATCTGGCATCCGTTTCAAATAAATCAGTCGTTGATGAAATTAAATCACCTGCCTTGCTTGAAAAGTTACCTGTCTTTTTAAGAACCATCGATAATAAAAATCTTGATAGTGAAAAACTAGATAAACTTTTAGAGCTGATTAAGAAGTCGTAAATGGCCAAAACGTTTTTGCCTCCCGAAGAGATTGAAGCAAAAGTTAAAGAATATTTGCAGAAATTCCATCCAGCAAATACCCTTCCTATTCCAATTGAGGAAATTGTTGATTTGCAGATGGGGATTCATATTGTTCCGACACCTGACATGATGACAGTATCTGGCATGGATGCTGTTACTTCACACGATCTAAAGCAAATTAATATCGATCACGACCAATTTGAAAACAAGCCTAATCGAGTAAGATTCACATTAGCCCATGAAGTCGGGCACATTGTTCTTCACAAAGAATTTATAGCTTCACTCAATTTTGATAACGAAACAGAGTGGAAAAATTTTGTTCTTAATGATCTTCACCGGGATCCTATGGAAGTTCAGGCGAATATCTTTGCGGCCTTCCTTTTGATGCCATCAGACCATCTAGAAAATGAATTTACTCAAGCGAAAAAAGATTTGTCTATTAAGTCCGCGTAGGACCCCGCCGCTTGCGGCGTGGGATGTAAGCGGGGGTTCTAAGGGGTGGCGGACGTAACGACACCCCTTTATCCACCTAGGCGGAGGCCCCTGTCGTGTGATAGAAGACGGGCGATGCCATTTCACCGAAGCAGTCATGCCGTTTTTGAATGTCAGTATCACGTCATCTGGGCGACGAAACATCGCCGTAGGGTGATGACACTTCCGCATGAAAAGGAATACTGGGAAAAAAATTCTGATCAAAGCTGCGGCTGAATATGGGATGAATATTCTGATGTGTGAAGTTGATGAGGATCATGTTCATTTGCAGATTGAGATTCCGCCGCAGCGATCGGTTGGAAATGGAGTTGGGATTTTAAAAAGTGTCAGCGACCGAATGATGTTTAAAAGGTTTAGCTATTTTCGAAGAAAACTTTGGGCTGGCCAATTTTGGGGGGACTCCTATTTTGCGCGAACCATAGGTGAAGGCGTGAATGCGGCCATGGTTCGAAGATATATCGACAAGCATGCAGAGAAGGGGCTGGAGCCTACGCAGATGTCGCTTTTCCGAAAGGAAAAGTGATATCGGAGTCTATGAAACCCCGACCCTTGGGTCGGGGAGCTTCATTCATCTAAAAGTATTGCCAGTAACTATTTTTAATCAAAAAAGTAACGCGATTTCAAATTCTTATTGAGAAACCACTGCAATGTAAGGAGAATTGCAGTGGTGATATCATCGATAGATAAAATCATTCTGCAAAGATCATTCAGAGTTTGATGCCAACAAAGGCGACTTACTCGAAATATTTAAAACATATTTCTAAGTTCCAATCTGAATTCGACATTGTTCGCGCAAAACATTCAGCAAGAAGCCTTGAAATATATAAATTTGAAATGATTTATTCGGAGTGTTTTGACAGAGAATATTTGGCGGCCTTTGCCAACCCTAAATGGTTTCAAGGTGTTGCACCAAACTGTGATGCAGGAGCCTCGCCTGAATTGATCACTTTGGGAGTAAAAACTCCACCAGTTTTGGTTATTCCAGGAAAAACACTTTCAAAAAAATCGAGTATTAAATCCATCGTTGAGCATGAAATAGTTCATGTAAACCAAGCACTTCGAGGTGATTTTCCGGAGCTGGAAATTTGCACTTGGGATCATAAAATTATTTACAAACAACTTTTGCTCCATACGATTTTTGAGTTTCAGGCAAATTTTGTACAGCTCGTGCATAATCCAGAATTGATGCCGTCAAAAGAATTCAATATTACGTTGGAAGAGTGGTGTCATCTCAGAGGCTTTACAAGTGGAGTTGAAAAAATCGTACTCAGGTTTTTTACAGAAAGGCATTCTGAAAAAGAGATGCTTTTGCTCA
>JBKCTJ010000178.1:0-61544 GCA_046318875.1 Pseudobdellovibrionaceae bacterium
GCATAAGGAGCATCGTCATAACCATAGTTACGATCTTGGAAAAAAATATGCCCGCTCATTTCACCCCCAAAAGGAGCTTTTTCCACTTTCACTTTTTCTTTAATTAAACTGTGTCCTGTTTTCCACATAATGGGCTCGCCACCATTTTTAGCGATGTCTGCGTACATACGATCAGAGCATTTTACATCGCCGATGATTTTCTGACCTTTGTCTTTAGATAAAATATCCCGGGCATAAATCACCATAAGTTCATCGCCGTAAATCATTTTGCCTGTGTGATCAACGATACCAATTCTATCCGCATCGCCATCAAAACCGATTCCGCAAACAGCGCCTTCTTTCAGAACTTGATCCCTCAAGTGCACAAGATTTTTTTCTACAGTCGGATCTGGATGGTGATTTGGAAAAGTTCCGTCTGGTTTTTCAAATAAAATAGTTGGCTGCAGCCCCACAACTTCAAAAAGTTTCCGAACAATGGCACCGGCAGCTCCATTTCCACAATCCAAAACCACTTTGACTGGAGATAATTTTCCAAATTCTTTTTCATACCGCTTTAAATAAGCCGGTTTAATATCATGGTTTTCTTCGGTGTGTTTTGTCGTCGTCGAATTGAATAATTCTGCTGAAGAAATATTTTTCTGAATTAAATGTTTAAGCTTTTGAATTTCTTCCCCAAAGATTGTGTATTTTCCTGCAGAAATTTTAAAACCGTTGTAGTTAGGCGGATTATGACTTCCCGTCACCATGATTGAGCCGTTGACGCCAGGTGCTTCAAAAGTAGAAAAATAACACATTGGAGTTGTGACCATTCCTAAAAGCATAACATCAGCACCCGCGGTGCGCATTCCTCGAGAAAGTTCTGCGACGAGTGTTGGTGATGAAACCCTAGCGTCATGCCCGATGGACAAAAGCAATTTTCCCTCCGGTTGGCGGGCCCTCATGTACTGAACAAAAGCGCAGCCAAGGTCGAACGCAAATTTTGCATCGAAGTCTTGATCGTAAACGCCGCGAATATCGTACTCTCGAAAAATAACATCTTGATGCATAGGATCTCCCTCAAACCATAGTTATAGCAGATTTTATTGCAAGCACCATGGACGATGAGTCAGCGGAATCTTTTCCAAACAGATCAAAGGCAGTGCCGTGGTCCACGCTTGTGCGGTTAATTGGTAATCCCAAAGTGAAGTGGGCACCATGGGTTCCATGAATTGCTTTAAATGGAATTAATCCTTGGTCATGATACAGACAGATCAAAAATGAAAAACGATTTCGCTGGTGGGGTAAAAACGCCGCATCAGGCACGAGGGGAAGAGATCTGTTTTTCATTCTGCAGAAATCATTCAACCACCGGACCTCTTCATCGCCAATTATTCCACCATCGCCAGCGTGAGGATTGAGCCCCAAAATTCCGATAGGACGGCTGTCTTTGCATTTTTTATTTAGCTTTTTGATTTCCCGGTACAACAGATCCAATTTTTCAGGAGTCAAAGATTTAGCTACGCCAGAAATGGGAATGTGGCCAGTAGCAATGGCCACGTTAAAATATGCTCCAGAAAACGCCATAAAGGGCGAATATTTATTTTGTGTTTTGCGTTCGCAGACAGTTTTTAAAATTTCGGTATGCCCTACTTCACCAAAGCCTGACTCTTTGATTAAGGGCTTGGAAAGTGGCGCTGTGATCATTCCGTCAAAAAAATGCTGAAGACAGCCTTCACAAGCATCCACAACCCATTGAGGGGGTGATGATGAGTTTTTTACGATAATGACCAGCGGCTTTCGTGACGGAGTATTTTTCAAGTTCTTCAACAAGTTTTCTATTGCTGTCAATTTTCGAGCGTGGGATGCATTCGACACCAATGCGATCTGTTTAAAATCACAAGAAGAGATTTCAATGAGGGAAAATTTCTTGTTCATTAAACCAAAATAGAACTTAGCAGAACTTAAACATCTTTTATTTAAATTTGAAAACTTAGAACAAAAAACAAAAAATAAATTTTGCTTAAGAACAGCTGAGTTCTGGTTTTGAAGATCTAAAAGAGCCTTTGCTGTCACTTCTAAGCCGATGCCGTTGGCATCACCCGTTGTGATAGCAAAGAAATTATTTTGAGTTAATTTTGATATAGGCTTCATCACGTTTATTCTGAAACCAAATAATGACTTGTCGGCGGAAGGCCGCAGACATCAATCGACTTTTGATGCGATCTTTTTCACGTAAGAATCGCGGATCATCAGTTTCTTTTTTGCTGAGCAACTTCACGATGTGATAACCCATACGAGACTTCACTATCTGGGTTGAATCCCCGATGTTTAAAGGAAGAATGGCTTCTTCGATTTCTTTTAAAAACTCCCCAGATTTGAAACTTCCCAAATAACCACCTGAAGAAAAATTTGGGTCTTCGCTGGCTTGCTCTGCCAAGGTTTCAAACTTTTCACCTTGTCTTAAGCGAACTAAAGCACCTCGCGCGCGGTCCAGAGCTGCTTGCGGACTGCCCTTTTTTGGATTGAAAAAAATGTGAGCCAAGCTGAATTCATCAATCGATGTTTTGGCACGGGGGTTTGTTTTTAAATATTCAGAAAAAGCATCATCATCGCTTATGCGAAGACGAGAAATAATTTCCGCTTCAATTAAGTTTTGTTTTTCAATTTTTGATTTTAAAAAAGATCTGTATTCAGCTTTAGAAAAGCCCTGAGAACCCACGGCTTCGTAGACTTCTTTTGGCCCGATTCCAGCTCGTTTCGACATGTCTTCGATTTCACGGTCGACCCGCTCTTCGGTGACTTCTAAATTCAACTTTTTGGCTTCTGACAGCATGAGTTTATCACGGATCAAATATTCGAGCTGAACGCTACGATCTGTTTTAAGTAAAACTGTGTCTAAGCCTGCCGCAAGAGCTTCATCAATAAAGTCTTCATTTTTTAAAAACTTTGAAAGTTCTTTGAAGTCTGACTCCAATAAAATTTCAGAATTCACAATGGCTACGATACGATCGACAAGAGTAAATCCAGACAGATTGCCTTGGATTTTTTGTTCCGGGGTTTCGACTTTGATTTTACCCTCCGCCTTATTCAGAGCTCGATGGAGAAGGCTGTCTTGGATGGCTTCCTGACCCAGGACGGGAGTGTAATTTGAAAAAATTAAAATAGAAAAAATAACTTTAAAAAAAGAGACTTGCTTCATTCAGCACCCTACTCTTTTGTATCGATGTTGATGGCCTGAATCAACTCATTGTTGCGCATGACTTTGCTTTGGTGGATTTGTTTATCAAGCCAGTCTTTATAAAGAGCTTGTTCTTTGTCCGCGCGCAGTGCAGCGATGATTCGCTGTCGCACTTTCGACAATGGAACCATTTCAGGGCGCGCTTTTTTCTCTATTTTTGCAATATGGAATCCAAATGGGCTTTTAAAAACTTCGGATATTTGACCTTCTCGCAGTTTAAATAAGGGATCAAAGTAATCCACCGAACCCTTTTCAATCCAGTCCACCAGGCCCCCGTTTTTTTCCTCGGGAGTTACAGAATACTTTCGTGCTAGAGAGGAAAATTCTTTTGCCTTAATTTGTGATAGGACAGCATCCATGACCGCTTCATCGGTGACAACGATTTGTCGAAATTGAATGCGTTCTTTATATTGGAACTTTTCTTTGTTTTCACTGTAATAGCTTTGAATTTCAGTTTCCGAAGGATCCATATTTTTTTCATTAATTTTCACAAAAACTTGACGCTCAAGAAGTCGATATCTCAGCCGCTCTCTCCACTCAGAAAACGACAGCCCTTCTTCAGCCAATATTCTGCGAAAGCTTAAATCGTCGGGATATAATGATCGATAGTTGTTCACGCTTTCTAAAACACTTTTTTCATCGACAAAAATACCACTAGCCGCAGCAAAATCAGCAGTCAGACTTTCGACGACAAATTGGCTTAAAATATTTTCTTTGGATCGAACAACATGATTTGGATCTTTGGCAGCGAGGGCGTCTAGCAGCTTTAGCTGCTGAGACAGCGCTTTGGAAAAGTCCTTTACTGTCAATTTGTGTTCGTTGACGACCATAACAGGTGATCCCGAAACTTGAGAATTTTCCCAGAAGCAAGAACTTAAAGAAACAGAAAGTAAACTGAAAAGAAACCCCTGTTTCCAATTCATTTCTTTATTGAACAGCGCTTGGATTAAACTTGATGGTATAAGCTTTTTTGAGCTTATCAAAGTATTCATTATACTGTTTTACCTTTTTCTCTTCGAAGACGGCCAAGCGGATTTGGCGCTTATCAGCATTTTCAAAAGTGCGTCGCCCAGTCAGCTTAATCACGTGAAGTCCAAAAGGAGTTTCAATGAGTCCTCGAATTTCGCCATCTCGCATTTTTTGAGCTTCAGAATAAACAGTGGGAACCACATTCACCTTAGTAATCCAACCCATGTCGCCACCTAAAGCTTTTGTGATCGGATCATCAGAATAAATTCGAACAAGCTCTTCAAAGGGCCGCTTTGAGCTCTTTACTTCTTGAAGAATCTCGTTGGCCCTTTTTCGTGCTTCATTCTTTTGTTCTGTAGAGGCTCCAAAGCGAAGTTCAATCAAGATATGGCTCAATCGCAGCTCTGGATTTTTTTTATACCACTCTTTCATCTCTGGATCTGTGACTTGAATGCTTTGAACTTTTTGCCCCAAATCCTTTTCTAACAGTGCCTTATAAAGCTCTTGTTTGAAACGGTCTTGAACAATGGGATCTTTTTGAAGCTGTCTTTTTTCAGCTTCCAAAACACCAACCTCGTAACGAATCAAGTCTTCCAAAAATTGTTCTTTCGTCGGTGGATTAATCGCACTTCTTTTGACTTCATTCAACTTGTCGTTAAATTCTTTTAATGTGATTTTTCGATCCCCGACTTGAGCAACGACGGTGTCTTGTTTTTGCGCAAATGAAAAAACACAGAAAAATAAGCCGAAACAAAAAGAACATACGGATTTTGATAACATGCAGACTCCATCCTTAGGTTTGCTTCGGATAGATTACACAGGATCAGCTAAGTCATCAAGAACGTAATTGCTTCTCGGCTTGGCTACGCATTTTAAAAAGCAGTTTTTGTAAATCTAAAGCACGACCTTTGTCTCGGGGATCCTCTTCACGAGATAATGGCGGCACAGATGCACTCCAAGATATTTGAATTTTTGCAAAGGGCTTTGGAAAATAAGTTTGATTCCAAGACTTTTTAAAAACCCACTTTTGATCACAGGCAACACCTGCGCAAAAAATTGGGGCCTGCATCAGTTTTGATACTTCAAACACTCCAGGCTTTACTTCGTGCAAGGGACCCTTTGGCCCATCAACAGCAAAGCTTGAAACCCAGCCGAGCTTCATTAATTTTAACAAACCTTTCAAGGCGGAAACACCACCTCGAGTCGAAGAACCTCGAGAAGTTCTGCCGCCCAAAAGTCGAATCAGTGTGTTCATGATTGAACCGTCTTTACTGGTTGAAACAATTGTGGCCACAGGATAGCGATGAAAGAGTTGAATCAAAACAATCTCATCTCCATGAAAGTGGGCAAAAATAAAACTTTGTTTGTTTTTCAGCCGTTCGATTAATTCAGGTGGTTCGTCGATTTCAACCCGCCAAGTAAAAAGTAGCGCTCTGTAAATTGTCCAAATTAGAAAGCCCAAACAGACCGCTCGAAAGGTTTCTAAAAAAGTTTTCAAAAGCGCCAGGAGCAACTCCTAGTTTTTCAGAGCAGACTGAAAAGCCTCTGTTAATGCCGGAACGATTTGAAATAAGTCTCCAACAAGACCATAAGTCGCTTTTTGAAAAATTGGCGCACTTGGATCATTGTTTATCGCAACGATCACTTTGCTGCCGCTCATTCCTGCTAAATGCTGAATGGCTCCAGAAATGCCCACAGCAATATAAAGCGTAGGAGCAACAGTTTTTCCTGTTTGTCCGACTTGCATCGAGTGAGAAACCCATCCCAGATCAACAACAGCTCGCGAAGCGCCGACTGTTGCACCAAGCACCAGGGCCAACTTTTCTAACATTGCAAAATTTGAAGCGTCTTTTAATCCGCGGCCGCCAGTTACAATAATATTAGCTTCAGTTAAATCGAGTTTTTGACTTGTCGCTTTGACCACTTCTTGGACTTTTGATTTTAAACTTAAAGTCCCAGCAAGATTATGAATCGTTGCAGCCGGCGCTGCATTACTTGGAGTGGGAATCACCGGAAGTTGGTTTGGTCTCATCAGCACAAATTGAATTTGATCAAAGGACAAATTGTATTCTGCAAAACATTTTCCAGCAAAAAGTGGCTTAACGACATGAGCACCCTTTGCAGATAAATCCAAAGCTGTGCAGTCAGATGTGATTCCGCCATTTGCTACAGCAGCAAGACGAGGGAATAAATCTTTACCCAAAGCAGATGCAGACCCTAAAACCAAAGAAGGTTTAATTTTTTCCAAAACCACAACAGCAGCAGCGACATAAGATTCCGGTAAGTAAACGAGGAAGGGTGCTTCTGAAAAACCATGAAGGCTTGAGGCGCCAAAACTACCCGCTATAGTCAGAGCGCTGGCTGCATCAGCGCCAAAAGCCATCGCATGAAACGGCAGGCCTGAATTTTTTGCTGCAGTTAAAAGCTCCAGGGAGCTTCGTTTTAAAGAACCATTTGCTGTTTCAATTAGAACTAAAATTTGTGACATCATTGACCTCGATCAAAAAGTTATTTTTAAAGGGCTTTGGCTTCGTCTCGCAAAAGTTGAACGAGCTGGGTAACTTGGGCTTGAACTTCTCCGGCAATCATTTTCACTGGCGGCTTTTCCGCAGGCAAAGTGACTTTGACCATTTTTGTTTTTGAGTCGGCAGGTCCTACACTCAAAGTAGCAATGTCCACTTCTTTGATGACTTTCTTCTTGGCCTTCATGATTCCTGGCAGACTTGCGTAGCGAGGAGTGTTGAGCCCTTTGTTCGCTGCAATCAAACAAGGCGTTGGGATTTCAACGATTTCTTTTGAGCCCCCCTCGATGTCTCGCTCAGCAACAAAATTTGTAACTGATAAAGTCAATTTTGAAACCACCGTACAGTGTTGAATATTTAAAAATGAAGCTATCATTTGCGGAACGCTGGAAGCGTTGTCATCGATGGCAAGTTTTCCAGTGAGAATCAAATCCGCTCCGCCCTCTTGTTGAATCAAACCGCTCAGCGCTTTTGCGGTAGCAAATGAATCCAAAGCAAAGTCGGAGTGAATCAAAGCGGCTTCATCAATTCCCATGGCTAAAGCGGTACGAAGAGCTTCTTGGGCTCGTTGTTTTGGACCAAGAGTAACGGCTAAAGTTTGAGATCCAGGATTCGCAGCCTGAAGCTTGATCGCTTCTTCGATAGCGTATTCATCGTAGGGATTGACGACCCACTTGACTCCCGTCGTGTCGATATTTGTATTGTCAGGTAACAATTTTATTTTTGTTTCTGTGTCAGGCACTTGTTTCAAACAGACAATAATTTTCATAAGACTCCAATCCTTCGCACAAAACTTGAGGAGATGTTAATATCAACCGATTTGCGAGAAATTCCAAAACATCTCGTTAACATAATGCAATAGTACATGGTCCATATCGAGATCAAGCGAGTGACAACAGAAAAAGAAAATTATATTTTGAAAGCAAATTGATAAATCTTTGGGGAACGAGTTCATGCTAAAATTTATTGGGTCTACAGTGGGTCGAAAATATATCATGGGTCTTTCGGGTCTAGTCTGGGCAGGATTTGTATTTGCTCATATGGCGGGCAATATGCTTATTTTTGTCAGTGACAATGCTTACAATACCTATGGGCACCTTCTCACGAGCGGGTACATTATTTACTTCGCTGAAGCGGCTTTGGTCCTGGCTATTTTGGCTCATGTTGTCTGTGCAGTTTCTCTGATGGTCACGAATAAAACGGCCAGGCCTCAGCGATATGCTGTGAATCCTGAATCTCAGAAAGCCGCAAGGTTTGCTTCGACAACGATGGCTATTCAAGGATCAGTCATTTTGGCTTTTATCATTTTGCACTTAATCACTTTTAAATATGGAACAGTCTACATGACCACCGTCAACGGCCAAGAAATGCGTGATCTGGCGCGGTTGATGTATGAAGTTTTTAATCAGCCTGCTTATGTGGTTGGATATGCAATTTGTTTGGTTTTGCTTGGATTCCATTTGCGCCACGGAGTCAGCTCAATTTTTCAATCTTTTGGACTTTTGACAGAAGCTCATGAGCCGAAAATCAGAGCTTTGGGAGCAATCTATGCAGTTGTTGTTGCCGGCGGCTTTTTGTCTCAACCCATTTATGCTTTTTTGATCAAGTAAAAAGGAACAAATCATGTCCACAAAATTAGACAGTAAAATTCCGAGCGGAAGCGTTGATACCAAATGGAAAAATCACAAATTCAACATGAAGCTAGTCAACCCTGCAAACAAGAGAAAACATTCGGTCCTTGTCATTGGGACAGGGCTTGCGGGAGCCAGCGCTGCCGCATCTCTCGGCGAAATGGGCTATGTTGTTAAGGCTTTCTGCGTTCACGAATCACCCAGACGTGCACACTCTGTTGCGGCCCAAGGTGGAATCAACGCAGCAAAAAATTATCAAAACGACGGCGATTCTGTCTATCGACTTTTTTATGATACAGTTAAGGGTGGCGACTTTCGAGCGCGCGAAGCGAATGTTTATCGACTAGCTGAAGTATCAACTGCGATTATAGATCAAGCGGTAGCACAAGGTGTTCCTTTGGCGCGAGAATATGGCGGAACTCTAGCAAATCGTTCCTTTGGTGGCGCTCAAGTATCGAGAACATTCTATGCTCGGGGACAAACAGGACAACAGTTGTTGTTGGGCGCTTATTCTTCGATGATGAGACAAGTTGAGCTTGGACAAGTTCAGCTGCGTACTCGCCGAGAAATGTTAGATTTAGTCATTGTGAATGGCCAGGCCCGCGGAGCAATTTTCAGAAACTTGCTCACGGGAGAAATTGAATCCCATGAAGCAGACGCTGTGGTTATGGCCACGGGTGGATATTCAAACGTATTTTATTTATCGACTAATGCCATGGCTTGCGCCGTAACAGCAGCATGGCGTGCGCACAAGCAGGGTGCTTACTTTGCGAATCCTTGTTACACTCAGATCCATCCCACTTGCATTCCCGTCCACGGCGAAAACCAATCCAAATTGACCCTAATGTCTGAATCCCTCCGAAATGATGGGCGAGTTTGGGTATCTAAAATTTCTGGAGATAAGCGTAAGCCGAATGAAATTCCAGAAGCCGATCGAGATTATTTCTTAGAGCGCGTTTATCCAAGCTTTGGAAACTTAGCTCCTCGAGACATTGCATCCAGGCAAGCAAAATTTCGAGTGGATGAAGGTCATGGAGTTGGGGGCGTAGAAGCTGTTTGCTTAGATTTTAAAGATGCGATTCAGCGCCTGGGAGAAGATAAAATTTCCGAAAAATACGGAAACCTGTTTGAAATGTATGAAAAAATCACAGGTGAAAATCCATACAAATCACCAATGAAAATTTATCCAGCACCTCACTATACAATGGGGGGTTTATGGGTGGATTATAATTTGGAAAGCACGATTCCTGGACTTTTTGTAGCCGGGGAAGCTAATTTTTCTGATCACGGAGCAAATAGGCTGGGCGCATCTGCATTGATGCAGGGATTGGCAGATGGATATTTTGTTTTGCCTTATACAATCGGAAATTACATTGCCAATAATAAGCTTTCAGCAGTGCAAACAACACACGATGCTTTCAAATCTGCAGTGAATGCGACACAAGCCCAACTACAAAAACTGATGACGATCAAAGGTGAAAGAACAGTAGAAAGTTTCCATAAACAGCTCGGTCGAATTATGTGGGATAAGTGCGGAATGTCGCGCAATGCAGCTGGCTTACAAGAAGCTATTCGGACAATAGGAAAACTCAAACAAGAATTTTGGAGCAATGTTCGAATTCCAGGACAAGCAAACGAAATTAATGGTGAGCTCGAAAAAGCAGGACGCGTGGCAGACTTTATCGAACTAGGTGAGTTGATGTGCCGAGATGCGCTTGAACGAGAAGAGTCCTGTGGCGGACATTTCCGCGAAGAATTTCAGACCGCAGAAAACGAAGCGCAAAGAAATGATGATAAGTTTTGTCATGTTGCTGCTTGGGAATGGAATAGCGACAGCAAACCACAAACCAGACATAAAGAAGAGTTGTCATTTGAAAACGTCCACTTATCGAGCCGATCGTACAAATAAACGATTAAACAAACTGTCTTAAGGGTAATTAAATTAGAGGAATTTATGAGCGAAAAAAACACAATGAATTTGAAACTCAAAGTATGGCGCCAAAAAGGACAAAAAGATGTTGGCAGTTTCAAAGAATACGATGCAAAAAATGTTTCCCCTGATTCGTCCTTTTTAGAAATGCTTGATAGCGTGAATGAAGATTTGATCAAATCTGGTGGCGAACCAATTACTTTTGACCACGATTGCCGCGAAGGCATTTGTGGAAGTTGTGGTTTTGTCATCAACGGCATGGCCCATGGTCCAATGAAGGGCACAACTGTATGCCAACTTCACATGAGAAACTTTAAAGATGGAGATGAGCTAGTCATTGAACCTTGGAGAGCAACAGCATTTCCGATCATCAAAGATTTAATGGTGAACCGCACTGCCTTAGACCGCATTATCAACGCTGGTGGATTTATTTCTGTCAACACGGGCAATGCTCCTGAAGCAAATGCTATTCCTGTTCCAAAACCAAATGCAGACGAAGCTTTTGCGGCAGCGACATGTATCGGTTGTGGCGCTTGCGTTGCTTCATGTAAAAACGCTTCAGCGATGTTATTTACCTCGGCTAAGGTGTCCCATTTGGCGCTGCTTCCACAGGGTCAAGTCGAGCGAGATCAGCGTGTTTTAAACATGGTTGATCGAATGGATATCGAAGGTTTTGGTGCTTGCACATCCACGGGTTCGTGTTCAGCGGCTTGTCCTAAGGAAATTAGCCTGATTAATATCGCACGCATGAACCGTGAATATTTACGAGCGTCTTTGAACCAACAGCCGGAAAAACATCATTCAGAAGGTGTTTAGCTAGCCCGCCCAAGGCCCCGTATAAACAAAATCTATTCAATTTGAAATAGAATCTTTGATCTAGTTTTGGTCAGGGATCTTTCATTTCCATGCTTCATCGATTTAAAAATGAGTACCATAATGGAACCATCACATGACGTGATGATATTGGGGAACCAGACCAAAGTTTGTTTGCGAAGCACCAGCCAAGGAGGGCCAGTGAGTTTTTTATCGAGATTATCAGGTATCGTCAGTCTGTTTGCGATGTCGGCGCTTGTCGCCGTATCCGCGCACGCACAAGTTTCTCCATCGCTCAACCGAACAGAGCGTGAAAAAGAAATTGATGCAGAAGCAGTTCCCGGTGAATTTTTAGTCACACTAAAATCTGATGTGTCTGTTCAAGAAAGGAATATGCAAAGTCTGCATTCACTGATTGGGTCTCATGTGAAATCCACCATTCCTTTTTTAAATATCGCCGTTGTCTCCCGCCCAAGTTTTGAATTACAGCAAACTTCAGTAGATCTTCTCAAAGAAAACCCACTTGTTTTGCGAGTGACACCAAATTTTGTTTATCGAGCGAACAAGCTGCCAAACGATGTTTTATTTGAAAAACTGTGGGGCCTGAAAAATACCGGACAAACTGATACAAAACAAACCGGCACAGCTGGAATTGATATTGGTGCAGAGCAAGCTTGGGATTTAACAACTGGCTCGAAAGATATCATCATTGCTGTCATCGATACGGGAATAAACTATAACCATCCGGATCTTGCGCCAAACATGTGGACGAATTCTGCAGAAAAAAACGGTGCAGTTGGAGTTGATGATGATGGGAATGGTTTTGTAGATGATATTCACGGATACAATTTTGTGTCCAATAACGGAAACCCTTTAGATGACCAAGGACACGGATCACACTGCGCAGGAACTATTGGTGGCCGAGGAAATGACGGCGAAGGTGTTGCTGGAGTGACTTGGGAATCCCAATTGATGGCGGTCAAGTTTTTAGGAGCCGATGGATCTGGAACACTTGAGAATGCTGTGAAGTCCATTGCCTATGCAACCCAAATGGGTGCAAAAATTCTCAGTAATTCATGGGGCGGAGGTGGCTTTTCGCAAGAATTGAAAGATGTTATTGAAGCCTCCAATCAAGCCGGAACAATCTTTGTTGCCGCAGCAGGAAATAGTTCTTCAAATAACGATAGCTCCCCTGGTTATCCGGCAAGTTATGATGTTGCAAATATTATCTCCGTCGCAGCAATTGATAATCGTGGAGCTCTTGCAAGCTTTTCAAGTTATGGAAAGAAAAAAGTACACGTTGGTGCTCCGGGCGTGAACGTTTTAAGTGTGACGATGAAGGGTTTTGAAGCTTGGTCTGGCACCTCAATGGCGACTCCCCACGTTTCAGGGATTGCCGCATTACTTTGGAGTTTTGATAACCAATTGACTAACACAGAAATCAAAAATCGACTTATTTCAACAGCTGTTCCCTTGGCAAGTCTTCGAAACAAAGTTGCCAGTGGCGGTCTTGCTCATGCATGGACAGCTTTAAATAACATTCTTCCGCCGCCTGATTTAAATGATCCAGCGTTGTGGCAGACTCAAGCGTTTGAAATTTCAACTGCTCACCCTTATGCTTCGAACACCGTTCAAACTTGGGAAATTTCGATTCCAGAGGCCAAAGAAATGGCTTTGTATTTTTCCAAATTTGATTTGGAAAACAGATACGACTTCCTCGAGGTCTATGATGCGTCCGGAAAGCTTCTTACTAAATACTCCGGAGGAATGGATGAATCATTTTCAGATGCGATTCAAGGAAACTATGTGAAAATCGTATTTAAGTCGGACAATATTATAAACAATTATGGATTTGATCTAACGAAGGTTGCCTTCAGATAATGTTTTCTAAAAAAGGCCGTCGAAACAGAAGGCGGCCTTTAAGCAACGCGAAATTAAAGAAAACCCTACACTCCGAAAATGTAAAAACGGGCACAAGATCTCATTTTTTTCGCCTTTACAATAGTTAATCAGTTACTTAAGATTTTGAAACTTATGTGGGACAAAAAAATTCGATTGCTCATGTTCTTAAGATTGGGTGCTTTAATAGTTTTTGTCACGGGCCTTCTCCCATTATTGGCTGTCTTTCAGACCACTCAGGAGCCATGGCGGATTTTTTTTGATGTACTAAGCTGGCCGCTTGACAATATACCATCAAATTTTTCAGCTACCGAACGACAACTGAGTGCAGTGCTTGGCGGGGTGCTTTGTGGTTGGTCTTGGGTCCTATACAAGTTAGCTCATCCCAAGATTTTCAGTTCAAAAATTCGAAGCTTGATGAGCCAATCGGTTTGGGTTTGGTTTTTTCTCGATAGTGCAGGATCTACGATTGCTGGAATTCCGCTGAATGCGATCAGCAATATTGGTTTTCTTCTGATTTTGATTGTTCCACTCCATGCATTGAAAACACTCGAATGATATAAGCTGTTCAAAAAGATAATTCCCATGAAAATGACGTGACGTATTGACTTCACTTCACAAAGAGCATATTTCATCTTGTTCAACGCATCTGCATTCACTGGTAATTCGGCAGATCGCCCAAATTATGCCCATCCTGTTGAGTGCAAATCTCTACGAACGAACTATCTGGGTGATGCGGGTTTTCTGAAGCAAATTTTTTAGTTTGGAAAAATTCTAGCATTCACTTCAATTTATGATTTATTGCATTATTCATTTTTCAACCAATATGGCTCGCAAATATTCTTGAGGATGAGTTTAGGTAAAATACCTGCTAGGATTGATCCATGCATCCAGCAGAAAGCCTCACATTTGAAAAAGTCGAAAGAAAACTGCGCATTGCTGCGGCACTTTTCAAACTTGCATATCAAGTGAAGCGGTTTCAGATTGCTCAAAAACATCCTGAACTCACTCCAATTCAGGTGAATCATAAAGCTTATGCACTGATTGAAAAAGGGTGCCGTTAATGCAAGATCTCATCGATGTTTTTCTGTCAGTCATTCAAAAAATTGAATCAGAAAATATTCCTTACATGGTTGTTGGATCCATTGCCTCAATGGTTTATGGCGAACCGCGAATGACCCATGATCTTGACCTAGTCATTGATATTTTGCCGAAGGATGCCGCAAAGTTTGAAACGCTTTTCCCTCTCGAAGAATTTTACTGTCCGCCCTTAGAAGTTTTAAGTAGTGAAATTATTCATCGCGGACAGTTCAATTTGATGCATCATCATTCAGGCCTTAAAATTGATATTATGCTTCGAAAGACGACCAATCATTCTGTCGAGGAATTTAAACGACGCAGACAAGTTCCTTTCTGGAAAGGCGTTCATGTTTACCTTGCAAGTCCTGAAGATATCATTTTAAAAAAGTTGGTCTATTTCCGCGAAGGCGGTTCCGAAAAACATCTCAAAGATATCCGCGGCATCATGGCAGAGACCCCGCTCGACGAAAAATACATCCAGCAATGGATCACCGATCTGCGACTTCAAACAGAGTACGAAAAAATTTAGACCTGCACCTCTTGCCTGTGCGAAACTGAAGATGACTCTCAAAGATGGACGTTTTTCTGATGCAGCTTACTCGCGCGAAGCAGTTCTGGAATTTTTTGAAATCTCTTGCGAATCACTGACCGCTTTTACGCTTGAAAAGTTTCTTAGCTCTGTTTTCGCTTTCCTCAATATCCTATGGCAGCGGGCTATCTTGCTCAGCTCTATCGATTCACTTGCGGAACATAGATCGTTCAATAAATTCCGCAATTTTTAAATTGATATAGTCTGGGAAGTCCAATTGTGTGCAGTGTGATCCATAAGCTAGCTCGACATATTCTGACCCCGCAATCATCTCACGAAAATGGTGCTGAAAAGCCAGAGGGGTAATGTTATCTTTACCTCCTGCGATCACAAGGCTTGGCACTTGAATTTCTGCTAAAATATCGGAGCCATCGAACTCCATTAGTGATTCAAATAGCCGAATGAAAACTCCAAGATCCATGTTGGAAACGGATTGGGCATAGATTTCAATATCTTTAAAAGCACTTAGTTTTAAATTGAAGCCGCCCAGCAAGCCGGCCACTAACATCGCTGCAGGATTATTCACAGAAGCGCTCCAAAATTGGCGAAACAAAGCTGGCTGCGAAGTGTAAAGAGCCTGGATGCCGCGAAAGAGTGGTTCGACCACGTTCACTCCAAACATATTTTTAATTGGATTCTTCGCAAAACCATTGATGGATGTGATGGATAAAAAAAGCTCTGGTGCTTGGCGGTACAACTGCAGCATGATGGGAGTGCCAAAGCTGTGACCCAAAAAGTGTGCTTTTTTGATTTTCAGTTCTCGCAATAATATTTGGATATCTTGAGCTAAGTCGGGCACAGAAAGGTTCTTTCGGTTCACTGGTTGGCTCAGTTGGTGTCCCCGCAAATCAAAAGCGACGGTTGTGTAATACTGAGAAAGAAAATCAATTTGCAATTGCCAATGATTAATCAAACACGCAATTCCATAAACAAAAACAATAGGCTCTCCTTGACCGCGAATTTCGTAATAAATGGGTGTTTCGTCGAAACTTTGAATCACGCCTATTCGTTTCGGTATCAACTGAGGCGCTGCCATTAGACTCCACCCATCAATGAAATTTGGATCTGGGATCGGCCGAAATCGAGGGTATCACCATCTCGAAGCTGTTTTTTGGAAACAGTCTGGCCATTCACTCTTAAAAAATCCGAATCAAAACAAATCAGCTCGACACCCAAGGTGCCAGGGCGCAGTTCGAATAACTCATCCGGGCAATCTGGCTCAAGTAAGGAAATATCAAAGTGGTGAAACCCTGCACGCCGAGGGCCATAACCAAGAGTGAGCTCTTCATCGGACTGCAAACCAGCAGTAAATCGAAGCCTCAAAGCTTCGACAAATGGCAAAAGCTCCGATTTATAAGGACCATTTTTCACAGGAGTGAAAGGCGATCCCGCAGTGATATCCCCAATCTTTTCGGCCTGTTTTTCCAGAAAAATTCGAATTTGACCCCTCAGCTCATCGCTCCAGTTGGCAAAGCGAAGACCCTCTACAAGTCCGTCGCTCAAAGACTCAAACACACGAACTTTGGTTTTTCCGACGATAAACATCACATTTGGAAACATAACGACGCTGCGGACCTTGCGCTCATTGATAACAATTCCATTTGATGAATCTTGATCCACCAAGGTGAGCCGATTGTCTGCTGTGACTTCAATTTTTGCGTGAAGGCTCGAAAGTTTCTTGTCGCGAATTGTAAAATCCGCGTTGGTGCGACCTATAGTAAAACCATCGTATATTTTGACCTTTGCGCCAAGGACCGCAGAATCAGGGCTTTCCATGATTTCAAAGTACAAACTCATTCCGGTCCCTTTATTAACATAATGATTACTCTCACTATTATGCTAAACATAATTCAACTCACGAACAACTCATTACAGACTTGCCTTTGGTGGAGTCTTCAAGTAACACCATTCTTCAACCCTTGCTTTTGGACTGATTTCAAAAGCTAAAAGTCTTTGCCTTAAGTTTAAGGCCCAGACTTTTCAACCACAAGGAGCCCAAAATGGCAGAAACTGCTGAAAAAAGAAATTACGAAGGCATCGTTATCCTTCACCCAGACTTAACTGTTGAAGCGCAAAAAGATTTTTTGAAAAAGTGCAAAGGAATTATCGAGAGCTTCAGTGGCACAATTCATACTGTTGAAACTTGGGGCAAGCGGAATTTGGCTAATCCAATTGGAAAAGTAAAGCGGGCAACTTATTTTCACATTTACTTTGAATCAACGACTCAGTGTGTTTCAGAGCTTGAGCGAACAATGCGAATTAACGAAAAAGTTTTGCGATTCATGCACTCTCGTTTGGACTCACGAAAAACTTTAGCTCAACATGTTGAAATTTTCAAAAAAGGCTTACTTGAAACAAGTGGTCGTGAAAAAGAACGTGAAGCAAAGATCGCTGCACGTAAAGCCGCAGCCCAAGCCGCAGCTCAATCTGGTCAGCTTTAATTTAAGAATTTTTATTCAAGAATATGACAACACTTCAAATTCGAAGTCCGCTTAAGGCAGCTCTTCTTTACTTATTTGGACTTCTGATGACATTGATCGGTGGGCCTGTTGCAAGCCCGTTTTTGAAGGTGTTTTTTAAACAATACGGTGCAGTTGTTTATTTGCTTTCTTACTTCGTATTTTGCGTAGCTTTGATATTCATGATGCCAGCAGTTGGAACCATGATGCTCTCTTTTGTTCTCAGTATTTTTATTCATGGTGTATTGGAAAAAAAGGGGGTTTCTTTTTTTCCAGCGAGCCTATTATCTTTAGGTGTTCCAATCGCATTTGTTCTGACAGCTGTGCTGATGGCAGCAGGATGGAGCTTTCATGAGCTTCAGGTCATCGTCGCTGCATTGGTCCAGGCTATTGTCGATATGATGGTAAAAAGTGGAATGAAAGCAGACCATATCAATGCAGATTTGATTGTCCGCATTTTTCCAAGCGTAGTGGTTTCATTTTTCGTCATCGGTTTGGGCTCGGCAGTGGCTCTTGAAAGAAAAGCCCATTTCTTTTTCGGTTATCATTACGAAAAATATGCATCTCAAATGAAGCCCTTAGAATTCAAACTGCCGGAATGGATGGTTTTTGTAGGATTGATCAGTTTGGCTTTGGCAGTCATTGGACAATTGACTGTTTATCAAGGGAGCGAAAATTCAGAAGCCCTTTTGCTAGCGGGAACCATTGGACAAAATCTGTGTATAGTCATAGCCACGATTTATTTTTTCCAAGGTTTGGCGATTCTGGAAGTGATGCTTGCGGTTCTGCGCGCCGGAGCTTTCACTAGATTTTTTGCGTATTTTGCTTTAGTTTTGAATCTTGTTCTGGTACTAAGTGCCATTGGATTTTTAGATTATTGGGTAGATTTTAGGAAGCGGCTGCGAAAGCAGACAGAAAAACAGCGGAGAATGATATGAAAGTAATTTTGCAAAAAGACGTTAAAGACCTGGGAAAAGTTGGTGATCTTGTCAGTGTTAAGGAAGGTTTTGCGCGAAACTTTTTATTTCCACGCAAATTGGCATCCATGGCAACTGAAGGCCGTATTCACGAATTCGAACATTTAAAACGAGTCGCTGAAATCAAAAAGAAAAAAGCGACTGCTGAACGCCAGGAACTTTTGGCTAGACTGAATGGCAAGACAGTTCTTTTCAAAATGTCTGCTGGTGAAACAGATAAGCTTTTTGGAACAGTAACAACTGCAGATATTTCTCGTGAATTGACAAAAATGGGATTTGAAATCGATCGCCGTGACATTCACTTGGAAGAACCAATCAAAATTTTGGGACAACACAAAGCTGTGGTGAAATATGGCGAAGGCGCTGAAGCACAATTGCAGATCAGTGTTGAGCGAACGTAGTTTTAATTCAGGGTTTGATCTTGGCCGAACTCTTCAAGATATAATTGCTGTAAATATTCAAGAGCCAGTGTTCGCAGTTCTTCCAAACCAAAAAGTTCCGAAGAACAACTGCTGGGCACTGCAGTTAAAAGCGTGTCTCTGACATACTTTGGATTCAATTCCGAACTTTGGGTGATTTGCTCCACCACAAGTTCCACTAGATTCATAGCTTGATCAACGGACTGGCTCATCCTGAACCTCCCCTAAATTGCAAAATGCAAAAACCCCAATAATTGAAGTTTTTGTTCTTCTCTTCCTTGAGAAGCATATTTTCTACAATGACAGTTTGATCAAATCATAAGGTTAAACATGAATCAAATCGGCTTGGAAAAACCAGCCTAGATCAAGACTACAGACTGGCGCCCGGAGCAAAGTTTCGTGGTTTACCACCATAGGTTGGCTGCGGCGGCGGTGGAGGAAGCGGTCCCTGGGAATGCTCATCAGCATCCATAAATCGATTTGTTTTAGCTTCAAACTTTAAATGAACTACACCGGTCGGTCCGTTCCTTTGTTTACCAACGATAACTTCTGCGTGACCTGCTTTTTCCGGATCTTCTTTATCATAATAATCGTCTCGGTAAAGCATCATAATAACATCGGCATCCTGCTCAATGGATCCAGACTCACG
Organism: Pseudobdellovibrionaceae bacterium; assembly: GCA_046318875.1. Taxonomy (GTDB): domain Bacteria; phylum Bdellovibrionota; class Bdellovibrionia; order Bdellovibrionales; family Bdellovibrionaceae; genus JBKCTJ01. Next base: position 19,155 of record JBKCTJ010000178.1, read on the forward strand.
TAAATCTGAAAGCATTGGCCTGCGATCCGCACGGCCCTCAACACTTCGATTTAACTGTGCTAGCGCAACAACAGGAACTTGAAGTTCTTTGGCGAGGGCTTTTAAACTTTTTGAAATTTCAGAGACTTCTCGCTCCCGACTCTCAACTCGAGTTTTTAACTGCATTAACTGCAAGTAGTCGATCATGATCATATCAAGACCGTATCTTGCTTTTAAGCGTCTTGCGCGGGCCCGAATTTCAAAGGGACTTATTCCTGAAGTATCATCAATATACAAAGGTGATTCGCTCAATCGGCCTGCAGCTTGAATCAACTTTGGCCAAGAAGAATCTTGGATTCTGCCATTTCTGATTTCAGACATTTGAACAGCAGATTCTGATGACAGCATCCTCATCATGACGGCTTCTTTTCCCATCTCTAGAGAAAAATAGGCCACTGTTTTTTTCAGGCGAGTGGCCATGTGCTGAGTTAAATTTAAACTGAATGCAGTTTTTCCCATAGAAGGTCGGGCTGCGATAATTGAGAGCTCCCCTGCGTGAAAACCCGCGGTCATTTTATCTAAGTCACGAAACCCAGAAGAAACCCCGGTGACTTCGCCTTTTCGGGCATAAAGATCTTCGATTTTCTGAATACTGGCTTTAACAATTTCCATCGAGTTAGTTAGGCCAGATTTTTGAGTCTTCCTGTCACCGACTTTAAAAATTTCGGCTTCGGCTTGGTCTAGCAAAACTTCGACGTCAGCGGAATCTGGGCTGTAAGCGCGATCGATGATGTCGGCGTTGGTTTGAATCAATCTGCGCAAAAGAGATTTTTCGTAAACAATTTTTACATAGGAAGCAATGTTTGATGCCGAGATTGTTTTTTCTAATAATAGAGCCAAATACTCATATCCGCCGGCTTGGCTGAGCTTGCCTTCGCTTTGCAGTAAATTTGTCAGCGTAATCACATCCACAGGCTGGTTCTTTGTTTTTAATGCTTTGATGCATTCAAACAAAATTTGATGTTGAGGACTGTAGAAATCTTCAGTGGAAATTTGATCCGCAACTTGATCGAAGGCTTCCTGATCAAGTAAAAGTCCGCCCATGATGGACTGTTCGGCTTCAATGTTTTGTGGCGGGACTCGATTAGCCAAAAACGCTCCTCTGGTTGGCGAACACGGGCAAAAAAAAGCTACAACATGATTTCACATCGTAGCTGGTTCTTTACTTATTTTACTGATGCTTTCACAGTTCTCATCATCTTTTTTATCATATGCTTATTTTAACAAATGAATTCAATACTATTTTAGATGAATAGCTTAAATATTATTTATATGAAATAAAACTTAAGCTTTAGCTCCACACATTTAAAAAAAGGAATAATGATATTCCTTTTTTTAGAGATGGATCATAGAAATTACGAGTTTAGAGGTTTTTTAGCTCGGATTTTGTAAGTGTCCATTTTCTTTTTCAAAGTATTGCGATTGATTCCAAGCATTTGAGCAGTTTTTACTTGGTTGCCATTGAAAGCTTTCAAAGACAGTTCTAGAAGTGGCTTTTCAACTTGTTCAAGAACGATATTATAAAGACCGCTCAATTCAACTTGGGCTTCTTTTTGTTGATCAAATAGAACTTCAAGCTTGCTTTTCACAAGTCTTTCTAAACTAACAGCTTGTAAATTTGCGACAAACAAATTGTCTGAATTATTGAGATCAGGAGCTTTTATATCGGTTCCTGCAGTTCCATTCAAAATCGGTGTCGTAGCCACAGCCTGGTGAATTGGATGGCTCTTGTTGTGCGTCATGCTGTTCATTGCATTGCTCATTGGATTGCTCATTCCATTGTTCATTGCATTCCCACCGATGATATTTGTTTCAATCGTCTCACTCATGATTTCAGTTCTCCTTCAGTTAGCAGTTACTGTTGTGTTGTTTTTGAAAATGAACAAAGTCTTTGGAACTCCAAAAGTTGGAATATCTTTTAAACTCCGCGCATGTCAGGAGACCAGATATACTTATGTAGCTGTAATTGCAATCTTGCTGTTGATTTTTTCTGCAATATTTTTTCTGCGAGCCATCGCTCCGACACTTGGCCGTATGATGGACTGTATAAAATCAGATATTTTTCAGATAATTCATGTTGACGGGAAAAGGATTCTGACCAATCGAAGTCTTTTTCCGAACAAATGACGAATTTGATTTCCGTTGAAGGCCCCGCCCACTGCAGGTTCTCCAGCATGAAGCTATCGGCAGCCCCACTGTCGGGGGTCTTGACATCCAAGATCACTTTGACACGCGCATCCACGTCTTTCGTGGGTTTTGCCCCACTTGTTTCTAAGGAAACCGTATAACCAAGGTCGCAAAGCTGTTGCATGAGCACAAGAACTTCTTTTTGTAAAAGGGGCTCGCCACCAGTGATGCAAACAAACTTTGTTTTGTAAGATTCGATTTCTTCAATCAAGCTAGAAATGGATCGCATTGATCCATGATCATAAGAATACTTGGTATCGCAATAGGTGCATCGCAAGTGACAAGCTGTTGTGCGCACGAACACTGTTGGGTGACCAACATAGGAGGATTCACCTTGGATGCTGTAAAAAACCTCGTTGATTTTAAGATCCAAAGACTCACCCCGCGAAACTCGACCGACATTGGTCGGCTTGAAATAGCGTCTTGCCCCAGCTTAAGTCAAGATCTGCTCGAGCAAGACCGCCAAAATTTAGACATCAACTCCAGCATCGGCTTAAAGTTAAGGGATGACTCATCTACTGAAAAAACTACGACGCGACCTCTGGGCCATTGCCATTTTGACACTTGGGATATTTCTAACTCTGGCTTTATTGACCTACAATCCGAATGATCCTTCGTTTAATACCATCGGTAAAAGCTTACAGGCTACCAATGCCTGCGGAATTGTCGGTTCCTTTGTTGCAGATTTGTTTTATCAGGGCTTCGGTTTTGGAGCGTGGGTATTTGTGATCGGGCTTCTTTTTAAATTTTATCAAGTCATCACAGTGCACACATCGGAAATTGTAGGTAAAAGAGCATTTTGGTTTGCTTCGCTGATTTTCGTATCGACCTCTCTGCTTGCGCTCTATTTTCCAGACGGACGTTTTTTCAAAAACCAAGTCCTGTCCGGTGGCTTACTGGGAGCAGCTTCGGTCAGGGTCCTTGTTGCAGCTTTTAATCCCTTGGGGGTTCAAGTTCTATTGTGGGCCATGACAGTGACTTTAGGTCTATTTTATTCAGAAAAGAATTTGAAAGAAATATTTGATTCCGCAGCAGCACTGGTAAAAAAACCAAAGAATATAAACTTGAACTTTCTTCGGTTAGAAACTTACCCCTCGGCACCTCAAAAAAGGGCACCCTTGGTGGCGCGGGAGATTCAGCCGTCTCATTTAGACCCGGCAGAAAAAAAATCTAGATTTCCGATATCTGACACGCTCTCTCAATTTTTCCTAAAAAAGAATGCCCAAAACAGTCCTTCTGAAAGTAAAAACAATACATACGATGAGTCGAATGACAGCTCCCAAGATTCCGGGAATTCTATGATAGGCGTATTGAGCGCAGCCAATGAGCACCCAATGCACAAAATTGGACGCCGTCGTGTTTTACCCAAAGTATCGATTCCAAAACGTGTTGAAAATTGGGAAATGCCAAAGCTGGCATTGATTGAAGATCCGCCAGTGACTCGAATTAAAATTGATGAAAAAGAAATGCGCCGCAAATCCGAAGTTTTAATCGATAAATTGAAACAGTTTGGTGTCCATGGACAAATCGTCGCTGTCAAACCAGGACCGGCCGTGACGATGTTTGAATTAAAACCCAATGCCGATGTCAAAATCACAGAAGTCACAAAGCTGACGGATGATTTGGCTTTGGCCCTCTCTAGCGAATCCCTTCGAATGATTGCTCCTATTCCGGGGCGAGATGTTATTGGTATCGAGACTTCGAATGCTCAGCGGGAAACTGTTTATTTGAAAGACATCCTCAGTGAAGACCAGTTTTGGAGTGAAGAAATTAAATTACCTTTGGCCATGGGGCGCGCAGCCAATGGAGATCCTAAAATCGTGGATCTTCGAAAGATGCCCCATCTGCTAGTGGCTGGAACAACGGGGTCAGGGAAATCGGTCTTTACTGTATCCTGCATCATCGGTCTTTTATTCAGACACTCTCCGAAAACAATGCGTCTCATTTTAATTGATCCGAAACAAGTGGATTTAGCAGCGTTTTCTGAAATTCCACATTTATTAATGCCGCCAGTGACAGAGCCTAAAAAAGCTGTTGTCGCATTGAAGTGGGCCGTTCGTGAAATGGAAAAACGATACCGTTCTATGAAAAAATTTGGCGCTCGTGGCATTGAAGGATTCAATGAAATAGTTTCAGAATTGAAACCTGAACAAATCGCAGAGCACGAAAAAATAAATTTAGCTTATGAAGCTCAAGGCGCTATGAAGCTCGAGCAATATTATTGGTCGCCACAACCCTACATTGTCATCGTTGTAGAAGAGTTTGGCGATTTAATGGCCGTCGATAAACAAAATGTCGAACAAAGCGTTGTCCGACTTGCTCAAATGGCTCGAGCTTGCGGCATTCATTTGATTCTAGCAATGCAGTCTCCACGCAAGGAAGTTGTTACGGGATTGATAAAAACAAATATTCCGGGTCGCATCAGCTTTAAAGTTGCCAGCAAAATGGATTCGCGAATTATTTTGGATGAACAAGGTGCCGAGCGGTTGTTGGCTCAAGGGGATATGTTGTTTCTAGCGCCGGGCTTGGCGAAACCAGCAAGGCATCACGGGCCATTTTTAAAAGAAATCGAAATTAATGGAGTCGCACAGTTTTGGGCCAATCAAGCAGAGCCGGTGTTTGATGATGTTGCATTGAAAGCTCTTGAGGGCGGCCCTGACGGTGGCGCGGACGGCGATGGCACAGGATCAGACTTTGGTACGGACGAACACGACGAGCGTTACGATGAAATTTTATCTTGGGCTTCGGAACAAAAAGAAATCAGCGCCTCGCTGATTCAAAGGCGATTTCGCCTTGGCTACCCACGAGCAGCAAGAATGGTTGAACTATTCGAGAGAGAAGGTGTTGTTGGTCCAGCAAATGGCAGCAAACCCCGTCAAGTCCTTGCACGATCTTTGAAAGAGCTCGACTAACATCCTAACACAAGCGCTTAAACATCTCACTTTTTACTGATCGGTTTTTGACCGGAGGACTTTGGCATGGTGTGATCATCATACAAAATTTGGTTATACCAAGGAGGTCTCATGAGAAATTTAATTATCGCAAGTGTATTTTTGATCGGAGCAAATGGTTTTGCTTCAACAGTTGCTTTTAATACAGTATCTGAAATTCAGACACAGATGACTGCGGCGCAAATAGCTGAAGGGCGCGCGCTTGATTGGAAAGTAAATGATACGAACAATTATAAAATGAACGTCGGTGGTTTTCTGAGCGGAACAATGGTGATGAAAGTCACTTCAAAAACAGAAGAGGGAATTTGGGTGAATCAAGACATCGACCTTTCTGGGAATAAACAAGTTGCAGATACGCTTTTTGACGCAAACAGCGGGGCTGTTATCAAAACTATCGTTAACGGTAAAGAACAGGCTCCAGCAGAAAACGATCAAGAAATTGAATCAGTAACTCAAGAAAAAATCACAGTCGCTGCTGGAACTTTTGACTGCTTGCACGCAGTACTGGTCAGCAAAAAAGATCAGTCCAAAACAGATGCATGGGTCAATCCGCAGATTATTCCAATTTCTGGAGCAATTAAATTGATTGCGCCAAGCCAGTTTGGAAAAGTGACAATGGAGCTTACATCGTTTAAAAAGAACTGATGAAGTTAAAACCGTATTTTCGATTTTTGAATAGATCAAAATTAAAAAGAGCCAGCTTATCAAAGTTGGCTCTTTTTTTATTGATCTCGACGTTCTTTTGCACTCAAAGAGTGGCTAGTGCACAAGCTGCTGCTGCGGAAAAGGCATTGGTTGAAAAAGGACCAACGGACATTTCTGTTCGAATAGAAAAACTCCTCGGTGAAAAAAAGAAAAAAGAAGCTATCAATTTACTTGTGGCCTCGCTGCAGAGTTCAGGAAAAGTGAATCTCAAAACTCAAGCAATTAAAAATTTTTCGTTGCAACAACAAAACAATTATGAACTTTATCTGCGGCTCTCGCGAGCTTTTGAAACAGATCGCGCTCAACAAATTTATGAATTGGCCATGGCGAGCAAAAAATCAAATCCCGCCTTGGCCTTACGAAAAATTGAAGATGCTCTTTTGGTTGAGCCGACTCAGCAACTTTTGATTCTGGAAAAAATACGGATGACCATTGCCAAAAAAGACTGTTTGGCCGCCGAGCCACTGCTTGAGCCTTTAAAAGCAAAGTATTTTTTTGATGAAGAAATATTACTTCTGTCTTTGCAACAACAACTCTGTCTGCAAAAACCTATCGAAGGACAGCTGATTCTTTTAAAAAAACAGGTGCCCTTGATAAAAGCCGAATGGCTTTGGTTGTCTTTAAGCATTCAACAAAAGCTTCAAGCCAAACAATGGGTGACGTCCTTTGAAGAAATTGAGCGCCTTAAAAAAATAGACGGCGCCTATCCAGAAGTTTTTTATTTCGAGTGGGTCATCGGATATCAAACGAAAAACTATCGAATGAGCACAGCGCAAAAATATCAAAAAAAATGTGAAGAATTGACGGGGTTTGTTTATCGAAAATACAATCTGGACCCACTTTTGTGTCAGCGGGTTGCAGAAGTCATTGAAGATTTAAATAATTTAAAGAAAAAGCAAGCTGGCTAATTTTAATCAGCACGCTCACAAGCGGAGTTCATGGTGAAAAATCTAATTGTAGTTTTGTCTATAGGCGCTTTTTTTGGAATTTTTGGGTGCGGCGTTAAAGGCAAACCGCTCCCCCCGGAAGAACCGGCATCTATTGGTCGCGGCCAAGAAATTAAGTCTACGGAATCTGTTCAAGCACCCAAGGCTTGGCCCATGGTTGAAGGAAAGCCTCTTGTTTTACCAAAGAAAATAAAAACAAAGGACGCGCCAAAGAAAAAACCTGCAAAAAAATAATTTCAGCAGTAGGTTAAGTCTCATGCAAAAGTCACCTGTGATTTATAAACTTTCTGGCGCTGGAAATACCTTTGCTTTTGTTGATGCGCAGAGGGGGCATCATTATGATTTGTGGGAAAAAAGTAGGCTCAGTCGCCAGTCCTCACAAAACCCAAAGAATTCTTCCTTAACTCAAACTGGTTTAAGAAAAAAAATCGTTCGTCGGGTTTGTTCCTCAGTGGAAGGTCTTTCCTGCGACGGATTTGTATTTATAGATTTGAAAAATTCTGGGTGGATTTGGGATTTTTATAATAACGATAGTTCTGAAGCTGAAATGTGTGGAAACGCGGCTAGGTGTGCCATGCTTTTTATTCGAGATATTTTGGGCCATGAAATTAAAAATCTGGAGTTACAAACTACTTCTGGAAAAATCTATGGAGCTGACCGCAGTAAGAACAAAATAAATCAGTTCGAAATCACAATGACAAACCCCTTCCGGATCCTGAAAGAAATTTCAAAAACAGTGATTACGAATCAAATTCAGTTCAGCTTGATTGATACAGGTGTTCCTCACTTGGTTTTTGAAGGCCTTCGATTGTCTAAGGTGGATTCATTTCAATTACGCATGGATTTTGATATTTCTGCAATTGGCACTAACGTGACAAGCTTTCAAGAAACGGCAACCGATCACATTTCGGCTGTGACTTACGAACGAGGAGTTGAAGATTTTACTTTAGCTTGCGGAACAGGAGCAGTTGCTGCTGCCCTTGATTATTGGCGCAAATCAAGCTCCCAAGAACCAAGGTGGATTCAAGTGGATATGCCGGGCGGAACGCTTCAAGTATTTTGTTCATCCAGAGAAAAACCCAAGATGCGGGGACCCGCAGAAATTTTATTGAAAGCAAAAATAAACAAGGACTATTTATGAGCCAAAAATTTCAAACAACATTGACCGCCCTGGTAACCCCATTTTTTGATGGAAAAGTTGACTTTCAATCTTTAGAAAAACTTGTTCAATTTCAAATGCAAAACGGAGTAAAAGATTTTGTTATCAATGGCACAACCGGCGAGAGCCCGACGGTCAATATTGAAGAAATGAAAGAAATATTTGCACTCGTCAAAAGCAAAACGCCACAAGGTACTTTGTTTTTTGGCACCGGATCCAATAGCACAGAAAAAACAAAAGAAGATTCAGTGAAAGCACAAAAACTTGGCGCAGACGCAGTTTTAGTGGTTGTCCCTTATTACAACAAGCCAACTCAGCATGGTTTGTATTTGCACTTTAAGGCCGTCGCTTCATCCATAGAAATCCCAGTTATTTTGTACAATGTTCCGGGGCGAACCATTACGGCATTATCTGTTGATACGATTAAAAAGCTATCTGCGATTCAAAATATCAAAGGGATCAAAGAAGCGAGCGGGAATATTCAAATGGCGAAAGAAATTTCCACAGGCTGCGGGGATCAGTTTGCATTGCTGTCCGGTGATGATGGGACGTATGCTCAATTTTTGGAAGCAGGTGGGCATGGAGTGATATCTGTCGCAAGTCATATTTTGCCAAAGGATTTTGTAGATATCAAAAAAATCGCTTTGGAAAAAAAGTTTGATCAAGCCGCAAGCTTGATTCAAAAAAACGCTGCGCTGATTGATGCGCTTTTCTTAGAAGCAAATCCAATTCCGGTGAAGATGGCTTTGCATTGGATGGGGATTTTAAAATCACCAGAATGCAGACTACCTCTGACCACCTTCAGCGAACAACATCATTCACTGCTGAAGACAGAAATGAAAAAACAGGGGCTTTTGTAAAATGAAAAAAATGAAACTAGGGATCTACGGGGCGACTGGGCGAGTAGGTAAGGAATTGCTAACACTCGTCACGAATGGAAAAACATTTTTGCCTAGCGTAGGAATTGGAAATCAAAAGGCGCCCGTGGGGTTTCAGTGCAATCTAAAAAAAACTGAAAAGAAAGCAGCGGCTGTTGATGTTTTCATCGATTTTTCTTTGCCGGAAGCTTTTTCCAATATTGTTTCATTTTGTGTGACTCATAAAATTCCCTTGGTCAGCGGCACAACGGGTTTAACAAGTGCACATAAAAGCGAAATGCAAAAAGCTTCTAAAAAAATTCCTTTGTTGTGGTCTTCAAATATGAGTGTTGGAATTGCGACTCTTCGCAAGGCATTGCATTCTTTGGGTCAGCTGGATGGGTTTGATTTTCAAATCGAAGAATTTCACCACAATCGAAAAAAAGACAAACCAAGCGGTACCGCCATTACTTTGCAGCAGGATTTAGAAGCCGTGGTGCAGAAAAAATTACCAGAAGTGTTATCCATTCGAGGAGGTGGCATCTTTGGAGTCCACAAAGTCTATGCCATGTCCGATGAAGAAGTGATTGTCTTTGAACACCAAGCGTTGAACCGAACGGTGTTTGCAAAAGGCGCGCTTCACGCAGCACAATGGCTTGTCAAGCAAAAGCCAGGTTTGTATCAAATGACAGACGTTTTGAATCAGAAATAACATCGGAGAACCAAAGTGAAATTTTTTATTGATACTGCAGACATTCAAGAAATCAAAACAGCTCAAGCTCGTGGATGGGTTGATGGAGTCACAACAAATCCGAGTTTAGTTGCTAAAACGGGCAAGCCTTTTAAAAAATTGATTGAAGAAATTTGTCACTTGGTGCCGGGTCCCGTTTCAGCAGAAGTGGTCAGCCTTGAAGCTGAGGGTATGTTCAAAGAAGGTTTAGAACTCTCTAAAATTGCAAAAAATGTCGTTGTTAAAGTTCCCATGACAGAAGACGGAATGGTCGCAGTCAAAAGACTAACTGCTGAAAAAATTCAAACCAATGTGACACTGGTCTTTAATCCAATGCAAGCATTGCTGGCTGCCAAAGCTGGAGCAACGATGGTTTCTCCGTTCGTTGGAAGACTTGATGACATCGGCATTGATGGTTTAGCTATGGTTGAGGAAATCGTCGCTATGTATCAAGCTTATGATTTCAGGACTGAAGTCCTGGTTGCAAGCGTGAGGTCTCCGCTTCATATTCAAAAAGCGGCTTTGATGGGTGCAGACATTGCGACCATTCCTTACAAAGTGATGCAACAAATGACCCAACACCCACTGACAGATCGCGGAATTAAACAATTTATGGATGATTGGAATAAAGCAAACATCACTTTCTGACGATGAAGTTGCGATTGTTTAAAAATATTTTTATTTTTCACTTTATTTTTTTCATGATGGGCTGTGCGCATTACGATGAAGGCACAGTGCTACGAGAAACGCCTTTGGGTATTAGCGAAACACGCAAGGTCATGACCACCATTTTTGGTGAGCCCAGATATATCAGCCAAAATGGTCGAGAAATGACATCTCAGTTTTACGACACCAAGGGCCGGTTTGGAACCTTCGAAAAGGAACGAAGTCGGCTCTACACGCATATCGTGATTTTAGGTGAACGCAGACCCTATGATATCCAAGTGATGGTCAAGGTCCAGGCTCGGGATGGTGGCAAGTTTCAAGACGTTGCCATCGACGAACGTCGGTCTCGAGAAGCAGCTGAAAAAATTCAACAGGCCTTGAACGAAAGTCGCGATAAGCGCAACTTCATTGACGACTTCAAACCCTTCTAAATACACTGTTATGAGTGAGTATTCATTTTTGGCAAGCTTCATTTATAGCTTTTGTTTTGGCTACTCTGAACGTTGTTCAGATTGGGAATATTCAACAAGTTTCTTTGAAACAAAAAATACGTGTTCAAACAAATAAAAAGTCACCCGCCTATTTAGCATTTCAACTTCTTCAAAAAAACGAAGAACACACAAAATCAGTAGACCCTGTTTGTACGGATCCGTGCGAATCCACAAATCTAGAAGCAACAGCCGGCATTCTCACTTTGGAAACTGAGCAAGCTTATCGCATTGGAAAAATGGTGTGGTTATCCAAAGTGAGTATTCAGCGTGAAGTGAGTGATCAGCCTGATCAATCAAGTGGATTCACAGCATCTTTATCCACACGGGAAGCCTTGAATCCCCAAGGCGGAAGCCGCTTTCAGCAGGACGGTAGCCGCTTTCAGCAGGATGGTAGCCGATTTAAAATGGGTGATTTGCAGGTATCGCAATACGACCAACCTCCACAGTTTTCCAAAGAACAATTTCAAGAAACAGCCGGAGCTCAAGCTTTGATGAGTCCCTTACATCTTCAAGGTACCATTGAGCTTGCCGGTGGACTCGCTGTGACTGACAGAATGAGTATTATTGTCGGCCGACACGAAGAAGGCCAAATTCAAGATTATGGAACAGTTGATATCGGTGCAGGCTTCTATGAAGTCAAAGTTCAGCGTCGAGCAGGAATGATCGTAGCGAAACTGGTGGATGATAAGGATCAACTTGTTGGAGAAGGTTTTTATACGATCAATGCAGGAGATGTCGCTAACCAAAAAATAGTTATTCACCCTGTCAAATCATTGGCTGGTATTGGAGCTTATCAACAGCCACCCTCAAATGATTCACTCACTCGTGGTGGCAGTAAGCCACCCGTTTTTGCACAAAACAACCTGGGAAGTGGATACTTCCAGGAGAGAAGTCCTCTGCCAAATGAAGAAAAATCCTATACGCGCTCCACGGGGCTTGGCAAAAGCGATGGTCAGACTCACCCAAACTCTTTTGCGTTGTTAAGATCTGCTGCGAAAGACTATTTTCAAACGAACCAAATTGTTCGCATTAAAGATAAAATTGAAAATACCCTCTACCCGCAATCAATGATCGATGCACTTCGAAAAATTGTGGCTGAGCAAAGAACCAGCGAACTACAGTTTCAGAACTTGGGCGAAATGAATCTTGATGAAATGACCGTGATTTATGGAAAAGTCATGGACGAAGGAAAGCCTTCATCCGGCGTCAATGTTTCCATTGAAAGATTTCCAGACATGGTGCCTATTTATTTTAACGCTCTGATGATTCCAGACAAGGAATTAAAATCCACTTCAGCCAATGGATATTTTGCGTTTTTAGGACCGCCGGAAGGTATGCAGTCTTTGGTGGCACGAAGAGGAACTGCCTACATTTCCCACGTGAATGTCTACGCAGAAACTGGAGCAGTTTCCCAAGCGGATATTCAAATGACGCTCGCAATATCAGAAACCAATATCGTGGCTTTTGATGCCTTCACTGGGATCGTTCAACAGATGAAAGTGTCCTTGCAAAGCTTAAGTCAGGATGTTGAAACGAGTGAAGAAAATAATAACGTTTTGCTTCCTTCAGTAAACAGATTAAGTTTTGCTCACACCGAAAGAACCCCTATTTATTTTCCTAGTACTTTTGTTTATAATGATAAACAGGCTTTGATTCATTTGCCGCTGTTGCAAACCGAATGGCTAAATTCAATGAATATTAAAGTCTATGAAAAATCGGGTCAGCAAGTGAGTCCGTTGTTTGGATTTATCGTAGGTTTTGTTCAAGATGATGATTTTATTGTTGAAGTGATGGGATATAAGTCCGAGCAAAAAACCCAAGTGATTTATTTTGATTCAACCGGTGAGATTCTGGAACAGCAGTATGGAATTGCCGGTGGCGGATTTTTAATTCCTAATTTTGAAGACAACTCTGCTCAGGTGAAAATCACTGGTAGAAATTCAAGAATGTCATTCTTGCAAATGGTTCCTGTGGATTCACAAACAGCATCAGTCCTGACTTTTAAATTTAAAGATTGAATTGATTGACCCAGGATTTGAAAAAAAGTCCGCGATCTTCAAAATTTTTGAACTCATCTAAACTTGTTCCACCGGGAGATAATAAAACGACGTCTCCGACTTTCAATAAGGTCTTTAAATCATTGAGCCCAGTGGCTAAAGTTGGGGTAAGATGACCCTTCAGCTGGCTCTTTTCCCTCGCCAAGGCGCCACACGCACCAAAGAAAATAAAATTTAGCTCAAGCGTCTTTCGAAGCTGACCCAGTTCGTGCCAAGGAAGATTTTTATCTTTCCCACCAACAAGCAAAAAGGCCCTCCGTTTCGGATAAAATTGTTCCAGGGTGTGGGCCGCAGTGATCACGCTTTCAAGTGTGGTGGCTTTGCTGTCATTTATAAAAGTGACTCCACTTTTTTCTCCTAGGTTTTCCAAACGATGGGGTAACCCACCATAGTTTTTTAAATAAGTATCGGCTGTATCTTTAAACCCAAGGGATCTGAAAAGAGCCATGCACAGCAAAATATTCATTTTGTTATGATGTCCGATCAAACGATGCTGTTTCGCTTCGGGTAAATTCAGTTGAAAGGATCTCTCTAAATCAAAATAGCATGAATTGTCCGAAGAATATTTTTTCTCAAGATTTACAAGGTGCTCGGAACTACCGGCAATTCGAATGTGTTTTAAAAAATTGAGATTGCTGTATCCGAATTCCTTAAACACATCTTGATGTTTGCCTTGGGCAAGTTCTTCAAAAAAAGAAAAAAGACCAGCACTCTCACAAGCACAAAATTTTTCACCAGATGTGATATTAAAAATTTGAAGCTTTGTCGTATAATAATGAAACTGCGTTTTATATCTTTCAAGATGATTCGGGGTAAGGGAAACTAAAGCACTGCAATTCAGCTTAAGACCATCGCAATTTTCCAGCTGGTAACTGGACAATTCAATCACCAAATATCTCTTTCGCTGAAGAGTTTTTTTTTCAAGAATATCCGCAGCATAGTCTGCAAGGGGAATTCCAAAATTTCCGCAGACAAGGGCTTGTTCTTGAAGTCCCTCAAAAGCAAATCCCATCAAAGCAGAAACTGTGCTTTTTCCAACGGATCCAGTGACGCCAATCAAAAATTCCGTAGTCAAAAAAAACGTCGCTAAAGAAAGTTCACTAGTTATTTGAAGACCGCTTTTTTTCGCTTTCTGGATCCACTCCGTTGTAAGCGGATATCCTGGCGACACAATGAGTGTGCCGGGTTTTGCTGACTGCAAAGCATCCGTTCCATTTTGGAAATCTGCAGTGGCTTTGTCATCAAAAGTAAAAATATCTTCTTTTGGAACACCAGCAAGCAGTAAGAGTCGCTGAGCAGCAAGTCCACTTTTTCCCATGCCGACAATCAGAAATGGTCCAGGAAATGGAATTAATAAATTAGAATCAATTTTTGCAGTCACAAGCATTCTCCATTGCCCTAGCAAGACTTCATCCTTAAGCTAATGGAATTATGTCTGACTTGGAAACAAAATCCACGCCAAATTTTAAGACAGCAAAACACACAACGATCATTAGTGATTTGCATTTGTGCGAGGCCGAGCCGGTTCACCCGAAGTACCCCCTGTGGAAGAAGTTTAAAACCAAAGAATTTTTCTTTGATCATATCTTTGCAGACTTTCTGATCAAGATCGAAAAAAAAGCCGCTGGGGATTCTGTGGAGTTAATATTAAACGGGGATATTTTTGATTTTGATTCAGTGACAAAGCAGCCGGAATATCCTCTTTTTTCCAGCAGTTGGACCGAAAAGAGACATGGTCTGCTTCCACGCGCGGATAAGTCAGCTTTTAAAATCAAAGTCATTTTAGACGATCATGAGGAGTTTATAACAGCTCTGCGAGAATTCGTGATCCGTGGACATCGGGTTGTCTTCATTACTGGAAATCATGATTTAGAACTTCATTTTCCAGAAGTTCAAAAAACAATTCGAGATCGTTTGCAGCTTTCTTCCGAACAACAGGAGCATATTCGCTTTGTCGAATGGTTTTATATCAGTAACAGTGACACATTGATCGAGCATGGAAATCAGTACGATCCCTATTGCGTTTGTGAAGATCCGCTGACGCCATTTATTCGTGGATATAATTTTACTTCGATGAAGCTTCCTTTTGGAAATCAGGCGTGCCGGTACATCACGAATGCTATGGGGTTTTTCAATCCCCATGTGGACACAAACTATATTATGACGCTGGATCAATACGTAACCGTATTCCTGAGGTATATGGTGCGTGCCCAACCCCTGATCGTGTTTACATGGTTTTTTGGTGCATTAAATACGCTTTGGTTTACTTTCAAAGATCGCTTTGCTGTGACGATTAAAAACCCCTACCGCATTGAAGATAAAACTGAAGAAGTTGCAAAAAAATCGAACTCAACACCACGCATGGTTCGCGAATTGAAAGAGCTTTTTGCGGAACCCGCTTCATCCAGGCCCTTTCTTGTGTTGCAGGAGCTGTGGCTTGATCGCGCGTTTTTGATTATGATCGGATTCTTTGTTGCATACCAGTTGATGGGAATTATTCGAACGATTTATTCTGTTTCTTTTTTTTGGATGCTGATTCCAATGTTTTTATTTTTTCCGTTCTTTTTGTTTTATTCTAAATCCGTATCTTCTTTGGTGTCCGGGTATAAAGAACCCGATGATCGCATTTTGGCGACAGCCAGTTCAATTACCAATGTTCAAAGAATTGTCTTTGGCCATACCCACATTGTTCGTCACGAAATGATTGGCTTTGTAGAACACTTAAACTCGGGCTGTTGGTCTCCTGCCTTTTTAGATATTGAGTGCACAAAACCCATCGATCAAAAAACCTTTGTATGGATCTCTGAAACTCAAGAGTACTCGGACGATGTGTCAAAAAAACAGGCAACAAGCCACGGACCCAGAAAAGCCGAGGTCTTTCGCTTCGAAAATGGTCAGATTAAGCCCGTTTTTGCAATCAGTGCTCGCCAAAGACAAAAAATTTAGGTTGTCAGAAAAGCGCAGAGTATGTGACGCTAAAACAGCGTTTAATTCGATTTAAAGTCTTTTATATTAAAGTAAGGAGCTTTTATGGCAGAAGTTTTAGTTGTGACAAGCAAAGTAAAAAAGCTAATCAAAGAAAAAGGCGGCATGAACACTTCATCCGAGACGATTGCAGTGTTAAGCCAAGCCATTGAACAACTCTGCCTTAAAGGTGTAGAGAGCGCAAAGTCAGACGGTCGCAAAACTGTTATGGCTCGAGATATCGTGATCGATCACTTGTAATTTCAAATTTATTCAAATTTGTTTTCAATTCCGGACCTGATGGAAAATCAGGTCCGTTTCTTTATGTCATAAAACGTCTATTTTTCCTTAGAGATGGTTTGAGCCTATTTGGACATTTTCACAAGTTGGTTCCAGTCGATCATCTGAACTCCCAGTGACGTTGCCTTATCAACTTTAGAACCAGGGTCATCTCCGACCACTAAATAATCTAGTTTTGCCGAGACACCGGATAATATTTTGCCACCGTTTTTTTCAATAAAATCTTTTGCTTCGTCTCTTTTGACCGGCAAGGTACCAGTGACAACAAAACTCAATCCTAAAAATGGCCCGGTTTCAGTGCGGGTCGATTTTTCAAACTCAATTCCTTGAGTCAATAAAAGCCTGACATCTCTGATCAGCTCTTTGTTTTGTAGCCATTGGATGATGGAATCAGAAACCTTGGGTCCAATTTCAGGAATCTGCATTAATGTTTCCGCATCTGTTTTTAAAAAGTCTTCAATGGTTTGAAAATGATCTGCTAAAGTTTTTGCTGTTTGTTCCCCGACAAAGCGAATTCCTAAACCAAAAATAAAACGGGCCCGTGTTGTCTTTTTACTTTTTTCAAGACTGTCGATAATATTTTGAGCAGACTTTTCGCCCTGTCCTTCGAATTTTAACAGGTCTTCCTTTTGCAAATGATAAAGATCTGAAAACTTCAAAACTAATTTGGCATCGACAAATGAATCAATCCATTTATCCCCGAGCTTTTCCACATTCATCGCCCGCCGAGCAATAAAATGTTTCAAAGATTCTTTGATCACAGCGGGGCAATAAGGATTCACACAACGCAAAATAACTTCATCTTCGTTTTTCACTGCAGTTTGATCACAGCTTGGACATTTTGATGAGATCACAAATCGCTTTGCGCCCGCAGGTCGTGCTTCAAGGACCACACTGACGATATCTGGAATCACATCACCAGCTCGCTGAACAAAGACAGTGTCACCGATGCAAAGATCTTTTCTATCGATCTCATCTTGGTTGTGTAACGTCGCATGGGTGATGGTGACACCGCCGACTTTGACCGGTCTCATCAGAGCCACAGGAGTTAATGCCCCGGTTCGGCCAACTTGGACAATGATATCTTCCACAACGGTCTGCGCCTGGTCAGGAGCAAACTTTGCTGCCGTGGCCCAGCGTGGAGACCTCGCCACTAACCCCAAATCTTCTTGTAAGCGGATTGAGTTTACTTTTGCAACCATGCCGTCAATGTCGAAAGGCAAATTTTTCCGCTTCGTAGATAAATCGTTGTAATAGGAAACAACTTCACCGGCACTGTGACAGAGAACTGCATATTTTTTCGATGAGGGAATACCGCAAGCTAAAAAGTAATCTGCGATTTCATTTTGATTTTGAAATGAAACTCCTTCGACAGCTCCTAAGGCGTAGCCAAAAAATTTGAGTGGTCGCGAAGCAGCAATTTTGGAATCCAATTGGCGAATGGCACCAGCGGCTGCATTCCGCGGATTGGCAAATGTGGGAAGG
The DNA here is from genome assembly GCA_046318875.1 of Pseudobdellovibrionaceae bacterium. Classification (GTDB taxonomy): domain Bacteria; phylum Bdellovibrionota; class Bdellovibrionia; order Bdellovibrionales; family Bdellovibrionaceae; genus JBKCTJ01. Next base: position 36,693 of record JBKCTJ010000178.1, read on the forward strand.
CCGTCTTCCTGCTGGGATAAATTTAATTTTTCAAAATCTTTTTTCAAAATTAAGACTTCGCCGCGAACTTCTAAAAGCTCAGGCGGATTCTCAATTAATAATTTTAATGGAATGGATGGAATGGTTTTCACATTGTGGGTGACGTCTTCCCCAATCAAACCATCGCCACGGGTGATGGCCTTAATAAGCAGACCTTTTTCATAAATTAACTCCAAGGCCAAGCCATCGAATTTGGGTTCGCAAAAATAATCCATCTGAAAACCATCAGTTTCGCGTAAAAACTTTTTTACCCGTAAATCGAATTCAAGCAAATCTTCGGGAGAATACGAATTCGATAGGGAAAGCATGGGCACGCGGTGGGACACTTTTTTAAAAGCATCCAAAACGGCGCCCCCCACTTTTTGCGTCGGCGAGTCTGCGAGAATTAGCCCTGTGTAGGATTCTTCCATTTGCTTTAGCTCAGAAAAAAGCTTGTCGTATTCGAAATCAGGAATTTTAGGCAAATCCAGGACGTGATAAGCATGATCGTGCCCCCGAACGATAGACTTTAGGGTTTCGTGCTTTCTTTGAATGTCGCTGGACGCCGTTTTTGCCATAAAATATTACAAATTTGCATTTTAAGAGTTCTTGGTCTGTTTGACTCCTCGCTACCTTACTTCTGAATTTTCAGAAAACCAACCCCTTCGAGTAGAATTTCTGCTTCTTGTATTGTGGATCAACAACTTTGCTTTCATTCAGAAGACTTTTTGGATATGTTCGGAAGACGCCTTAGTTATAAATCATTGGAGAATCAAAGTGATTGATCAAAAGAATATCGAGCATATTGCCAAACTAGCAAAACTTAGAATTTCTGAAGATGAAGCCAAACAATATGCGGCTCAACTTTCGAAATCTTTGGAATATTTTGACCAAATTTCTCAAGTCGATGTGACTGGTGTTGAGCCCATGGTGACACCTTCTGATATCGAAGTTTTTTTGCGAGATGATCAAGTCGTGAAAACGGTATCTTCTGAAGACCTTGTCGCCAATGCACCAGAGCGCCTAGGACATTTGTTTAAAGTTCCACCAGTAGTTTAAAACCTTCATCTAAAAGCCAGTTCAAAGGGATAATCCATGGATTTATTAAATGCGAGCATGAAACAAATTGGACAAGCTGTTCAAGATAAAAAAATCAAAGCAACAGAAGTCGCCAGTTTTTTTCAGCAAAGAATTTCTCAGTACGATCAACAGTTAAATAGTTACATCACACAAAACAATCGGCTTTTAGAAGATGCCAAAGGAATCGATGATCGTATCGCTAAGGGCGAAACCCTTGGTGTTTTTGCAGGTGTTCCCATGGGCATCAAAGATATGTTTTGCACCAAGGGAATTCGGACGACGGCAGCTTCTAAGATTTTAGAAAACTTTGTTCCGCCCTATGATTCAACAGTGGTTGCTCGCTTAAAAAACTCAGGCGTCACTATCTTGGGAAAATTGAATCAAGACGAATTTGCCATGGGTTCAAGCAACGAGAGTTCGTATTTTGGTGCAGTGAAAAATCCATGGAATTTGGCTCACAGTCCTGGGGGATCCAGTGGTGGTTCTGCTGCGGCTCAAGCGGCCGGGCTTGCTTGTGGAACTGTGGGCACGGATACGGGTGGATCTATTAGACAACCTGCAAGTTTTTGTGGAATTGTCGGAGTGAAGCCAACCTACGGCCGCGTAAGTAGATATGGAATCATTGCTTTTGCTTCAAGTCTTGATCAAGCCGGTCCAATGGTGAACACAGTCGATGATGCAGCAGCGATGTTGGAAGTTATCAGTGGCCATGACGAGATGGACGCCACAACGTCTCAACGACCAGTGCCAGCCTTTTCAAAAAATTTAAAAGAAGACATCAAGGGAATGAAAATTGGTTTATTGAAAGAATATCAAACAGACAAATTGAATTCAGATGTTCAAAAAGCGGTTTCAGAAGCCATTGAGATTTTGAAAAAAAGGGGAGCCGAAATTGTCGAAGTTTCTGCGCCGCTAACGAAATATGCTATTCCGATTTATTATTTGATCGCGACCAGCGAAGCGTCTTCCAATTTGGCAAGATATGACGGGGTCAAGTATGGCTTCCGCGCACCAGAGCTTAAGTTAAATAAATATGATTTAGATGATTTTTATTCCATCACACGGGGGCTTGGTTTTGGGAAAGAAGTAAAAAGACGAATCATGTTAGGGACCTACTGCTTATCCAGTGGCTATTTCGATGCTTACTATAAAAAAGCATGCCAGGTGCGCCGTTTGTTGCGTGATCAATATGTTGCCGCTTTTCAAAAATGCGATGTGATTTTGAGTCCAATGACCACGCAGCCTGCTTTTAAGTTGGGTGAAAATTCCAATGACCCACTTGCAATGTATTTAAATGACATTTTTACTGTTTCGACAAATATGGCAGGCTTACCTGGCATGAGCCTTCCTTTTGCGATGTCGGGAACAGGTTTACCTATTGGAATTCAACTGACAGCTTGTCACTTTGAAGAACAAAAAATGTTGAATGTTGGTTTTGCATTGGAAAAATCCACCAAAATGTCTGAAATGAAGCCGAAAGGATTTGCATCATGAATCTTCGAGGATATGAATCTGTCATTGGACTTGAAGTCCATGTTCAATTGAAAACAAAAAGCAAAGTTTTTTGTGGAGATTCCACGGTCTTTGATGCCGGTGATAACGAAAATGCATCGCCGATTTCTTGTGGAATGCCGGGGACTCTCCCCGTTTTAAATAAAACAGCAGTTGAAATGTCTATTAAGACGGGCCTTGCCTTGGGCTGTGATATCCGTCGCAAATCCGTATTTTCAAGAAAAAATTATTTTTATCCCGATCTGCCAAAGGGCTACCAAATTTCTCAGTATGATTTGCCACTGTGTGAAAATGGCAGCTTAACTATTTTACTCGACGGTGTAGAGAAAACGATTCGCATTGAGCGAGCCCACATGGAAGAAGATGCTGGGAAATCAAATCACCATGGCGACTACACTTTGGTGAACTATAACCGAGCGGGTATTCCACTTTTAGAAATCGTTTCTGGTCCGGATATGCGATCTGCCCAAGAAGCCGCTCAGTACGCCCGAACCATGAGACAAGTGGTGAGATATTTAGATGTTTGCGATGGCAATCTTGAAGAAGGATCTTTGCGTTGTGATTGCAATGTCAGCGTGCGTAAAATAGGTGCGCCAAAATTTGGAACCAAAGTTGAGTTGAAAAATATCAACTCGTTTCGATTTATAGAAAAAGCCATTGAGTATGAAATTGAACGACAAATCGATGCCATCGAAAGAGGCGAAAAAATCGTTCAAGAAACCAGACTTTACGATCCAGATAAAAATCGTACTTTCTCAATGAGAACCAAAGAAGACGCTCAGGACTATCGATACTTTCCAGATCCAGACTTGTTGCCTTTGCAAATCGCGGAAGCCCAAATTGAACAAATTCGCAAGACCTTACCGGAATTGCCATCAGCTCGCATCAAGCGTTTTCAAACAGCTTTTGGTCTTCCCCTTTACGATGCTGATGTTCTGACAAGTGAAAAAGAATTTTCAGATTATTTTGAAAAAACGGCTCTGGTTACAAAAAATCACAAAGCAGATTCGAATTGTATCATGTCGGATTTGATGCGAGAACTGAATGAGAATAAATTAGATGTGACGAGATCACCGATTTCTCCACAAATGTTGGGCGAAATGATTTTGCTCATTGACCAGGGCACAATCTCGGGAAAAATGGCAAAAACAGTTTTTGTTGAGATGTGGAAATCAGGAAAAGACCCAGCAACCATCGTCAAAGAAAAAGGCCTCGTCCAAATTACAGACACTTCTGCTATTGAAAAAATCATTGATGAAGTGCTCGTAGCAAATCCAACAGAAGTAGCAGCTTTCCGCGGTGGCAAAACGAAATTGATGGGATTTTTTGTCGGTGCAGCCATGAAAGCCACCAAAGGACAAGCCAGCCCAGAAATGGTCAATAAAATCTTGGCTCAGAAACTTCAAGGATAAAAATTTGAAGCTAGCAGCGCTGGATTTGGGATCAAATTCGTTTTTGTGTTTGATCGCAGATATTGATCAGCAGAGAAAAATTGTTGTTGAACAAGATCTTTTGCACATGGTGCGTTTAGGCGAAGGACTGCAAGGCTCGAGACGTTTTAGCGAAGCAGCTTTGCAAAGAGCCGATGCAGCCTTAAAATTATTTAAAGAAAATATCAAAAAAGCCAACTGTGATCATGTCTTGGCTTTTGCGACGGCCGCTGCTCGGGATGCTATAAATAAAGAAGATCTTTTTCAAATATGTAAAAACCATCAGATACCAATTGAAATTGTCAGTGGGCCCCAAGAAGCTGAAGTTACTTTTTTTGGAGCAACTTGCGAGGTGGCAGATATGCCTTCTTTGAAGTTGCAACCGGATTCATATCAACTCGTGATTGATATCGGCGGCAGATCTACGGAAATGATTTTGGGCTATGAAGAAAAAATCAAATTTGCCAGAAGTTTGAATATTGGTTGTGTGGGATTTACAGAAGAATTCAAGCCTTTATTCCCTCTTGAAAGCGAAGCCATTCTAAAAATTCAACAGCAAATCAAACATGTCATCCACGACACAGTCTTAGAAATTTTAAACTTGGTTCAAGATAAACAAATGATTGTGATTGCTGTGGCAGGAACTCCGACCACCCTAGCTGCAATGGAAGTGGGTAAATATTCCGTTGCAGCAGTTGAAGGATTTGAATTTACAGCCCAGCGGCTGGAGAATTGGAGCGCTCTTCTTGCCAATCGAACTCCACTAGAAATTCAAAGATCCTACGGAATTGAATTCAAACGTGCCGATGTGATTTATGTCGGCGCAGAGATTCTGAATCAAATTTTAAAAAAAATTTCAGAAACTAGACCATCAGACCAAAGCATTCATGTTTCGACTAAGGGCATTCGTTATGGCGTCATGAAAGAAATGATGAAACGATTAAAGCTATAAAGCGATGGCGGTTGCGGTGGGCGAAAAAAAGTTGATTCAAAAAACACAAAATATTTTCTATATTGTATTTCTGCTCTTTTTTGGTTTGCAGGCGCAGGGTCAATCTTCGCCTGAAGTCGGAGACCCATCTGTTGAATCCACAATAATTGAGTTTGAAAAACAAATGATTCAAATTGGTTCAAAAAAAATTCAAGTTGAAATTGCACGAACCCAAAGACAACATGAACGCGGATTGATGTTTCGCACAACTATGCCAGAAAACGAAGGAATGATTTTCATCTTCGAACGCCCTCAAATTTTAAACTTTTGGATGAAAAATACTTTTATAGACTTAGATATTGGATATTTTAACGAAAAAAAAAGGCTGGTAGATGTTTTTGCGATGAAAGCCTCGTCTATGATGACCAAAAACCCAGAAACCTATCCGAGCAGTGGTCCTTCGATGTATGCGCTTGAAATGAATCAAGGATGGTTTGCAAAAAATAAGATAAAAAGAGGTGATCGATTCGAATGGATCAAGGACCAGAGAAAACAGAATCAAAAAAATAAAAAATAAATTAAGGTCTTGCGAACGAGCCTTAGGTAAAGGATTTGTTAGTATTAAGTCTAGATTTTAATTTATAACTGGCCCTTGAGTATCTTCAAAGCTTGGACGATACGATTTAAGCATGTTGTAATGAAAGCAAGGTGTGAAAGCCTTGCTTGAAACGGAAAGTTTTCATTCATCATCAAGGATGAGGGTATGGTAAAAAAAATATTGGTGTTACTAGTCACAACGATTTTTTCAATGCACATGATTTCATGTACCTCTTCGGGCGGGTCTGAAGACTCTGACGAAATTGTTACTGAGGGTGCAGAGGAAACTGAACTTTCTGAAGATGGGTTGGAAGAAGTAGAGGCTGCTAATACAGCTGTTGACGAAGCTGCCCCAGCGGATGGAGTTTCAGAACAAGCATCAGATCAGGCGGCCACCGCCGAAACTTTGCCAGACGATGCCTTATCAAGCGCGCCAGTGACAGATGAACTCAGTGCGGAAGAGCCGATGCCAACGACAGATGCTTCGACAGAAGTCGCTGCGTCGCCAGATACGTTAGCTCCGGCAGATGGAACTTTGACTCCAGAGCAAGCTCCACTTCCCGACTCTTTCGCTTCGAGCACTCCGTCTGAAACACCAGCAGTGACTGACTCTACAACAGATATTTCTTCAGATAGCGTTTCACCTGACACAGGCTCAGAAAAATCCATAGCAACAGCTGGAACGACAGCAAGTACTTATTCGAGCGGAAGCTCTGGTGGATCACTGCAAAAAGTTGCTTTGACACCTTGGAGAGTCAATGGCGTTTTATACAACGCCGTTTATTTCGCGAAACCCGGAGATACATTAAAAGGAATCAGCAAAATTGTTTATGGATCTGACAAAACAAGGGAGCTCAAAAAAGGGAACCCAATGTTTAAGTCAAGATCAGTAAAGCCTGGAGATAAAATTTATTACACATCATCAAGCAGACCGCAAGATGACACTCGAGTTCTCAGTTATTATGAAGATCAAGGAATGCAGCCTGAAGTCTACGTTGCCAAAGATGGTGATACTGTCAAATCCGTATCAAAAGACCTGTTTGGATATCGAGACGGTTGGAAAGAGCTCTATTCAATGAACAGCTTTGAATCAAAAGGGTCTTTGCCAGCAGGGACAGAGATCAGATATTTCCCTATGACGAAAGGATCTCCAGTTGTTGCTCAAAACAACGTGGCTCCTCCGGCAGAAATACAAACGCCACCGGTTCAAATAGTACCTCCAGAAACGGATGTGGCGATGACTCCACCTCCTCAAGAGATGGTGCCACCAGCGGAAATGGCATCGCCTCCACCAAGCGAAGCCATGGCTGAACTGCCGCCCCCGCCCCCACCTCCACCAATCGAAACTCCACAAGAAATGGCACCACCCCCACCTCCGCCATCTGTAGCAGAGACTCCGAAGCGCCCTGTGGTTGCGGAAGAATCAATGGAAGCCCCACCAGTTTGGGAAGATACCACAGTCATGTTAGGAGCTGGTGCAATTGCATTGATCGCAATTGGCGGAATATTTGTGGTTCGAAGCCGAAAGAAGCGTCAACAAGAAGAGCTTGATGCAGCTTTGAATCAGCAAGTTGGATCTTAAATAAATATTGTTTTAAAAATGGTGAAGCCGAGTCATTGAATGACTTGGCTTTTTTAATTCAGCTTGCTCACAGTTTTTTCCGAAAAAGAGGGCAATAAAAAAACCCTGACTTCTCAGGGTTTATGGTGAATCAAAAATTTAATATAACTGAATTTTTAGCTAACTCACTTTCTTCAAAATATCATCATAAACATTTCGTCGACCAGAGCGGTCTTCTTCAACAAAATAAATCAAGTCATCGATAATTTGAATATCTCGATTGTTTGTTGGTAAAAACTTTATCCCGCAACCAGTTTGGCTAGTCCAAACAACTTCCGCAGCAAGCTTTCTGCTTCGTCCACTGACATTTAAAACCAAATGAATTTTTTCGGATGAACGAAAATTAGAACTCTCCACATTTAAAAATGCACCCGTCAGAGAAATATTCCGCAGTATCCCCAGTGAGTCCTCACGAGCATAGCTCTTTTTAAAATGGACTTCCATACTCAATGGAGTCCTCGGCGCTGAAACAATTCCTTGATCCAAGCGAACCTCCTTATACTACATAGTCCTATCGGAGAGGTTTTTAGAGGACTTAACTTATGCGAAAAGATTTTTGTGCTGGCGACCATAAAATGCACAAAAAAAACCAAAATTCGCGAAAATATGACATAAATGATGACGAAAAACCGACTTGTTTTGAGATTTCCCTTGCAAACACTGCGAGCACAAATATATGTTTGTTGTAAATCGGCCGAAGCGCCGCTCCCAATGTTCGTAGTATAAAAGTATTTTAAAAAAACAACCAAAAACAAATCAACTTAAACTCATCAACATATTAATTCGAAGAATGAATCAAACTAAAAAAATAAACAAATAATTTGATAATTAAAATGGAATTCAAAGGAGCTCTGTTTGTCTGAACAAAAAGATCCACCAACAAAAACCACTAGCCGCCGAACTACTGCAGCACCAGCAGAAACCTTTAAAAAGCGCGGTCGCCAACCCAAAAACACTTCTGAAAACGAACAGCAGCCAGCTGAAAACAAGACCGAACAAGTGATGGACGCTCAGCAAGACAGGCCACAGCAAAGTCACCAAGATTCTGCCCATGACGATCAACGCTCGCACCAAATGAAGTCTCAAAATACGACTCATCATGAGACACACAATTTGGCTCAAACAGAACCGAAAAATCAGGCACAGCCAACTGCAGTTCCCGCGAGCCAAGAGGGCAGCCCTCAAGAAGAAGGCCCAAGGCCACAACAGCCACAACAGCAACATCAAAGGCCGATGAACCCACAAAACAACCAGGGTTTTAGTCATAGCAACCGAAATCGTTTCGATAACAACAAACGAAACAATCACAGCAACAACAGGAATAATAACAACAATAATCAAAACCAACGACGTGATTTTCGAAACAATAATCACAATTCCAATCGCTTTCAGCAACCTCAAGATGAAATGTCTGCTTATGAAGATCAAAAGCTTCAAGACACTGAAGTGGATTTGGCAGACATTAACTTAACTGAAGAAGAAAAAAGCTGGCTGAATTCAAAAGATTTAAAATCTAAAAATATTCAACAGTTAACTGACCTTGCATTAAAATTGAAAATTGAAAATGCAGCGGGAATGCGAAGACAAGATATGGTCTTTGAGATCCTGAAGCGCGCAGCCAGACTGGGAGACATTTTCGGTTCTGGAGTTTTAGAGATATTACCAGATGGGTACGGTTTCCTAAGATCACCAGATTACAATTATTTGCCAGGACCAGATGATATTTATGTCAGTCCTTCACAAATTCGTCGTTTTGGTTTGCGCACGGGAGACACCATTACAGGAACTGTTCGACCACCGAAAGACGGCGAACGTTACTTTGCACTTTTGAAAGTTGATTCTTTAAATTTTGAAACCACAGAAAAAGGGAAAGATAAAATCCTTTTTGATAACTTAACGCCACTTTATCCGAATGAAAGATTAAAGCTCGAACATAATCCTGCAGATTACACCACGCGAGTTGTTGATTTGATGGCACCTTTAGGCAAGGGACAAAGGGGATTGATTGTTGCGCCACCGAGAACTGGAAAAACAGTTCTCATGCAAAATATTGCAAATGCGATTTCAGTGAATCATCCTGAAGTAAAATTAATTGTTTTATTGATTGATGAACGACCGGAAGAAGTCACGGACATGCTTCGTTCAGTCAAAGGCGAAGTTGTTAGCTCCACATTCGACGAACCACCAACACGACACGTTCAAGTTGCAGAAATGGTATTAGAAAAAGCAAAGCGTTTAGTTGAACACAAACATGACGTTGTTATCTTACTGGATTCTATCACTCGTCTGGCTCGTGCTTATAATACTGTGGTTCCACCATCTGGAAAAATCTTGTCCGGCGGTGTTGATTCAAACGCGCTTCATAAACCAAAGCGATTCTTCGGAGCGGCCAGAAATATTGAAGAAGGCGGAAGTCTGACGATTATTGCAACTGCCCTGATCGATACGGGTTCGCGGATGGACGAAGTTATCTTCGAAGAATTCAAAGGAACGGGTAATGCGGAAATTCACTTGGACCGAAAACTCATGGATAAACGAATTTTCCCTTGTATGGATATCAATAAGTCGGGAACTCGAAAAGAAGATTTGCTGATTGATAAAAATGATTTAAATCGCCTTTGGATTTTAAGAAAAGTTCTTGCGCCAATGAATGTCGTTGATGCCATGGAATTTTTAATTGGAAAAATCGAAGCGACGAAATCAAATACTCAATTTCTTCAAGCCATGAGCGGAGGAGGCTAAATGAAAAAGCTTATTTTTTCTTTTATAGCAGTTTTTTTATTGGGATCAGCAAGTATCGCGTGCGAACATCATGAAAAACAGTCCAAGCACAAAGACCTAAACGAAGTTTTGCAGAAAGCTGGAAAAGAATTGGATTTGGATCAAGTGTTAAATGATTTAAAAATGGTCCCATTGCCAAATTCAGCTTCTGAAGAAAAACTTTGGAAAATCGAATCAGTACAAAAAGGCTCAGTGTTTTCCAAAGCAGGTATCAAAGCCGGGGACATCGTGTCTATGAAAACCGCCGATGCTTCAGTAACAGTAAAAGTAACAGTCGAAGAAGAGTCTGAGCTCGAGTAGTGCAGACTGTTTCATTGTTTGTTTAATTGAAATTCGAATTATCCTAAAAACGCTCTTAAAACGGGAGCTCGATCAGTTTGTACCAAGGTTTGTATTCCTGCCTTATTTTTACAGAGTTTTTATCTAATTCTAGCTGTTGACTGTTTGGGTTGATCGAAGCTTTGAATGAAATAATCGCTTTGAAAGAATTATCAAAGACAAACAAACTTTCGTTTTCACAAAACTTCGTCAAATTTCCTGTCAACTGATAGCTTCCACCACTTTCATCACCGAAACTGTCCCAGTGGACATTGTGATAAACAGCCCCAAGCGGACGAGTATTGCCTAAGGAAATATCTGGTACAGGTAAAATAGGAATAGGAATATTCACAGAAGAGCAATAAACGGAATTTAAAAATTCCTGAGAAATATCTAAAACGTCATTACCAACGTTTAACAAAATCTGAGGAAAAGTATTTTTCTGTTTAAATGAAATCACAGAAGCTGACACTGAAGGATTCCATGGAAGGGCCGGAGAATGTTGAGTTTGATTTTGAATGAAAGCTGCTACTTTAACTCCAAGCAAATCCAACTGTTCATGGCTAGTTTGTGTAACGTGATGTCCGAACTCATGAATCAGAATAGCCAAGGCCTCTGAAATTGAAACAGCTTCATAAGCGCCAAAACTGTTTTGGCTATAAATGAGATCGGTATTAATAAAAATAGGTGATCCAATGGTGGAACCAGTCTTTGCGACTTTAATTTCATTATCCAACAAAAATGTTCCGGGAGCTTTCTTTTCTGATATGAAAATCAAAACTTGTTCTTGTTTTTTTTCTTGGGGCATTGCTTCAATCATAAGGGCCAACAAATTTTGTTGAGCATAATCCAAACGGCAGGCTTTGAGTTCCAGACAAAGCTGCATGTATTTTTCAATATTTCCCAAAGCGAACAAAAAATTCTTTTCAGCGATTCCACCCCCGTTACCTACAAAATCACCACCAGCAAAGATTTTACCAGCTAAAGTGATTTGTAATGATAGCGTAAGACATAAAAGCCGGATCCAGATTTTCAATGAGTAGATCACTTCGATTCTCCTTTGCGTAGAGGATGAGTTTGTAAAGTTAGGGGAAAGTACTGCATCGAAATCACAAACACGTCGTCTGAGTCTCCTGTTTGCGCCAGTTTTGCAATCCTATTTTGTGTGGTTCTTAGAATTTTTTTTATTTGTTGAACATTTTTTAAAGAAGCAGGAAAAGTCATTGCACTAAAATCTCTGCGATCAATAGGCTCTCGCTGAAGTGCAGATTGTGCTTTTTGCAAAATAGATAAATGATATTTACGTATAGCTTCTGACGGAACATCATCGGAAGTCGACAAAGATTGCTGAGTGCGTTTTAGCTTGCCATTCTTAATCAGGATCAATTTAAAGCGCTGTAGACGATCAAGGGAACTGGTAATCTCTTCTGGCGTGACTCCCAGTTTTTTGGCAATCACTTTTGCATCGGCAGTTTGGTTTTTGATTTTAGAAAGACTAAGCAGTGCAAAAGATACCCAATCGCCGATTAAATTAAATAAATCTTCTGAAACAATTGCCTGATTCTGTTCAATTTTGTCCACGGGCCCTTGTTCTAAAAAAATTTCTTTCTCCAGTGGAGAAAATTGCAGGCGACTGATGACGCTGAGCTTACTTGTTTTCGATAAGTCCCGCAGCCGTGAGAAATATTGTGACAGTGAAGTCACGCTGACATCCAAGTCTCTTGCAAAAGCCCTCAAGGAATAGGCAGGATTGCGATTTTTTCGCTCTAGAAATTGTTGTCTTAATAAAAGCCTTCCGTCCATGTCTGCCATAACCTATGGTGAACGCTGCCCGCTGTCAAATCGAAACGAAGTGTTTCGATTTTGAAACTTAGAAACACTTCGTTTCGCCGGCCCATTGTAAAAACAAAAGCCCAAGCATACAAAATCGCTGTCTTTCACTGGCAAGACGGCCAATGAAGGCACTCAACCAATTGGATTTATGAATCCAGAAAGAAAAGGTTTTTATGAAATCAATGTTCTTGACAGCGATCGTCGTGCTTTCTTCGAGTTTAGGTTTGGCATCACAACCACACGCTCAAGGAGAAACTGGATTGGGTTGGCTTTGTGGAATGACTTTCGAAGGAACTTCAAAAGGCGTTCAGTTTATCATCGGTAACTTCAAGACCGAAGCGACTGGTACCCTTGAGTGTTTGGATTCTTCAGGTGCACGTTTCGAAAGACCGGTACGAATCAGCATGATCAATCGCTCGTTTGCACCAGCGATGGGCCTTGGATATTTTGAATTCAAAGGCGTGACTGCACAAATCAGTTTGATGAACGCAAGCCCAGATATGCTGTTAGGTGAGTACTACCTTGCCCAAGGCCAAATTGCCGTTGTCGGCGGTGTATCGCTCATGACAGCGACCAAACTGGGAACTCCGCAACTTGCTTTCCAACTGTCATTGCAAGCCAACGAAGGAATTGGTTTTCATGTTGGTCTAAATAAAATGACTATTTCAGCGTTATAAATTTAAAGTCAATTTCGAGGTTGGGCTGAGTCTGACCTCGAGTCTTTATGAATAGAGGAGACTAGAATCTTCGATGTTCAATTCACAAAGAAGCTGGCCGGGTTAAATCGACAAAAGATTTCATCATTATCGATTTCCCACAAATGCCCGTATGCAAAGGCTCAAAGTCTCGCGAATGATGGCTTCGTAAAATAGCGGAGAAAATGGATTCTCCGAAGGGCTTTTGAAAAGCGATGTGCCCCCAACAAAGCCCTGTACCCCGTACAAGGTTCTTTGAAAATTGATCTTTATTTGCTGGGGTTTTCGGTGGTTTATCACAAATCGCCCAGCTGTCTGAAATAGCTTCAATTCGAAAAACACCCCATGTTTCCGCCTGCTCCGAAGCAAAACTGGAAAAGGCAAAATTATGATTTTGAAGCACATCCAAGACCTCAAAAACAACCTTGGGCGGGTCCCACCGGGTATCAGGCAAAACCAAGATATTTCTGTCCTGCCAAGACCCCTGGCTTTGTAGCACAGTGTCCGCCCATTCCTTGGAGTTTTCGATAAATAGGATTTCGACTTTGGGATAATTTTCCTGTAAAAAAGAAATCAAATTTCGTTTTTCCCTCCGAGTCGGGACAACAATGCGGCAATTTTCACGTTTAAAAAGATCCAAAGCGTATTGGATCATTGGGCCTTGCTCGCCTAAAACAGGGAGCATTTCTTTGGATTCTGGCTGCCCCATGCGTTTTCCAAAGCCAGCGGCTGGGATAATCACACAATAGGGATTGGTTATTTTAGCTTTTGTGTCCAAATGGCCTCAAAAACCGTGGTCATAACATGTCTGCAATGCTAAAACGAGATGAAAGTGATTTCAAAACGCGCAAAGTTTGACAGTCCACGGAACTGCGTGATAGCTAATCTCGTTTCAAGTCAAAATTAATAAAAACAGTGGCACAAAAGTAGAGGCGAATGCGATGAAAAAAGATATACACCCAACGGTTAGAACAGTGGTTTTCAAAGACATGTCTTGTGATTTCCAATTTTTGGGCACAACAACTCTTGATTCGAAAGAAAAAATTAAATGGGAAGATGGTAAAGAATACCCTTTGATCAAAACCGAGATTTCATCTGCATCTCACCCTTTTTATACTGGTAAGCAACGTGTGATGGATACAGAAGGCCGTATTGATCGATTTAAGAAAAAATACGGAACTAAAAAGTAATTTCGCGAAAAGCCATCAATGTTTACAAAACTGGATGAAGTTGAATCTCGCTACGAGCAAGTGAACCTTGCTCTTCAACGACCAGACATAGCGAATAATCAAAAAGAATACCGCGCCTACATGAAGGAACTGTCCGACCTAGAAAAGGTTGTGACAGTTTATCGTGAATTTAAAAAAAAAACCGCAAGTCTTAAAGAAAACAAATTTCTTCTGACTTCAGAATCAGACCAAGAAATGAAGGAACTGATTCGTGAAGAATTAAAAATGCTAGAAACAGATCTTCCTGTCCTGGAAGACAAATTAAAAATCCTGTTACTTCCTAAAGATGCTAACGACGATAAAAATATTATTTTAGAAATTCGCGCCGGTGCTGGTGGCGATGAAGCTTCGCTCTTCGCAGATGAATTGTTTCGCGGCTATCAATATTACGCTCAGGCCCTGGGATGGAAAACTGAAATGATTTCCTATTCGCCAGGCAATGTCGGTGGAGCCAAGGAAATCATCGCAAGTATTTCCGGCGAAAGCGTTTACAGTAAATTAAAATTTGAATCTGGTGTTCATCGCGTTCAGCGAGTCCCTAAAACGGAAGCTCAAGGTCGTGTTCATACTTCCACAATCACAGTGGCTGTCATCCCAGAAGTGGACGATGTGGAAGTTAAAATTAATATGAATGACGTTCGTATTGACGTGATGAGATCCAGCGGTGCTGGCGGACAGTCAGTCAATCGAACAGAATCTGCGGTTCGCGTGACTCATATTCCTTCAGGTATCGAAGTGAAATGCCAAGAGGGAAAATCGCAAACCTCGAATAAAGAAAAAGCATTTAAGATTTTATATTCTAAGCTTTTACAAATTGCTGAAGATAAAGCTGAAAAAATTGCATCGGACATTCGATTAGATCAAATCGGCACAGGCGACAGGTCAGAAAGAATTCGCACTTACAATTTTCCGCAAACTCGAATCACAGATCACCGCATTGGTTTGACAACTCATCAGCTGACGGAAGTCATGAGTGGGAAATTTGAAGTGTTGGTTGATCCGATTTTAGCTCATTTCCAAGCCGAAGCATTGAAGAAGCAAGTCTCGCAATGATTTTAAAAGAAGTTTTAGAAAAATCTATTTTATTTCTAAAAACCAAAAATATTGAAGCTGCAAAAATAGATTCCGAACTGTTGATTTCAGATACTTTGAATTTAAAGCGCTTGGATTTGTACCTTCAACAAGAACGCCCAATGACTGAAGCCGAAGTTATCCAGTGTCGCGAGCGAGTTGTGCGCCGGGGAAAAGGAGAACCCGTGTCCCTGATTTTGGGGCGAAGAGATTTCTGCGGATTTACTTTTCGAGTGAACAATCACGTTTTAACACCACGATTTGAAACCGAAGAACTGGTGGAAAAAGCTGTGGATTTATTCCAAAGTTTGAAGCCTCCACAAAATTCAGTCGTCTTAGATTTAGGTGCGGGCTCTGGCTGCATTGGAATCAGTTTTTTGCTCATGTTGCAAAAGAAACAAATTAAGAAAAAAATTCTCCCCCTAGGCCATGGCGAAAAAGAAGTTTCGTTGAAAAATGAAAAATCGGTGGGACAAATTCAAAAGCCAACAGATTCAGTACTAGCACTTCCAAAAATTTTCGCAGTGGAAAAATCAACAAAGGCATTTGAAGTACTTAAACTAAATGAGGAGCAATTGATTTCTCCAGAATTAAAAAATTTCTATTTTCCTGTTTTGGGTGATTGCACAGAGCCACAAAAAAATATTGCCCAGCTTTCAGACCAAGATAAAAAATCTATTTTTGCGATCCTGGGAAATCCTCCTTACATTGCTGAGGGTAGCAAAGATGTTGCAACAGACGTCGTAGAGCATGAACCAAAGGAAGCCCTGTTCGGTGGCCCCAAGGGGACCGAAGCAGCGCAAGCTTGGATTCAAAATTACATTCCACTCTTGCAAAAAAATGGATTTTTCTTGTTCGAAATGGGATTTGACCAAGGCCCCTCTATGACGAGAATATTTCAAGAATCAGGTCTGCATGACGTTCAAGTTTTCAAAGATCTTTCGGGACAAGACCGAATCATCTACGGAAGGAAATAAATTTTATGGATAAAATGATCATTCGCGGAGGCAAGAGGCTTTCTGGTGAAGTGCATGCCAGTGGCGCGAAAAATTCGGCCCTGCCTATTTTGTTTTCCACTTTGCTTGCCGAGGGAACTCATACTTTTACCAACGTTCCGCTTTTAAAAGATATTGATTCAACAGCCGAGCTTTTGGCGAGCTTGGGTTGCAAAACCGAACGCCGCGGATCTGAGTTTCTAGTTCATGTTCAAAAATTAACTTCTTTCGAAGCACATTACGATCTGGTTCGAAAAATGCGAGCCAGCATTCTATGTTTAGGTCCAATGCTTGCAAAATATGGAGAAGCCGTTGTCAGTTTGCCGGGCGGTTGCGCTATCGGGACTCGCCCTATTGATTTGCATTTAGATGGAATGAAAACTTTGGGAGCGGAAATTGAACTGAAAGAAGGCTATGTTCACGCTCGAACAAAAAAGCTCAAGGGCGCATCTTTGCTTTTTGAAAATGTAACAGTCGGGGGCACGGAAAACTTGATGATGGCAGCAACCCTTGCTGACGGTTTAACGACGATCGAAAATGCGGCGAAGGAACCTGAAATTGTCGATTTGGCTGAATATCTTATTAAGATGGGTGCAAAAATCGAAGGTCATGGAACAAGCACAATTCGCATTACTGGTGTTTCAAAGCTGACACCTTCCAAACATGCCATTATTCCAGATCGAATCGAAGTGGGAACTCTATTGATTGCAGCAGCTATCACCAAAGGTGAAGTGACGGTGAAATCCTGTGTTCCCCAGCACCTTGAAGCGTTATTAATTAAGCTGCAAGAATCTGGTTTTGAAATTCGAACCAAAACAAATGAAATTTATTTAAAATCACCCGAGTCATGGAAAGCAGTAGATATTACAACTGCCCCACATCCACTTTTCCCAACAGATTTACAAGCGCAGTTTATGGCTTTGATGTGTGTTGCAAAAGGGGCCAGTGTCATCACCGAAACAGTTTTTGAAAATCGCTTTATGCACGTTCAGGAACTGATGCGACTTGGTGCAGATATTACTCCCAAGGCTAGGGTCGCCGTAGTCAGAGGTAAGTCAGTTTTAACTGGTGCTACCGTAATGGCTACAGATTTAAGAGCATCGGCATCTTTGGTCCTTGCAGGCTTATTTGCTCATGGCGAAACTCAGGTCAGTCGCATTTATCATCTAGACCGAGGTTATGAAAATTTAGAAGGAAAACTGACCTCCTTAGGCGCAGATATTCATCGCGCCAAAGAATAAATGCCTTCCGTCAGCAAACGAATACATTTTCTTCCATAATCGGAGGATGTTAGAAAATCAAAATGGTGAGAAACTCGGTTTAAAAAACAAAAGCCCCAATCACGAGGGGGGATGGATCGGGGCTTTTTCGACTAAATTTCAAGCTCAATGTGGGGAGGGGGGAAGTCCACAGAGAGCCTGTTAAACTAATTCAATTTTAAAAACTAAAACTTGTGAGCAGGAAATGAGCTGAATTGATTGGTTCAGAAACTTTCTTAAAAGACGGAATAATTTTTTGCGCTTCTTGAGCAAATTCAAATTCGGACTTTGCTGTCAGCTGAATTGAAATTGCTATCACACCCAAAACATAAACCACTAGTAACAACTTTTTTAACCAACTCAATTTCACTAAAAAAGCCATAGCAATGAGGATGCCAAACTTTTGGTGCCTCAATCTTCATTTAAATTGGACCTACGGCAGATAGGTTTCGAAATATGAATTTAAATCAGTCCTATAATGAGTCGCGCTGGTTCCACGGTGGAACTGAAGCGCGCTTCAGGTACAGACCTTGGGCTGGAAACATAGGAATCAATTTACGGGAACGCTGCACTGTCTAGTCGCCACCAGCTACAATATGGAGATGGTTTCAAAGAATCAATCTGACGCTCAAAAATGGATTATCCGTATTGGCAATTCGCCAACACAAGGTCCATTTTCCACAGCAGAAGTCATTGAAAGAATCAATGATGGAGATTTATTTGGCGAAGAAATGGTGGCACTCTTTCCAGATGGCCAGTGGAAGCGGCTTTCCCAGGAACCGACTTTTTTCTCGTTGATTCTCGATGTGTTAGAAAAAGGCAGTCAGGATTTTGCGGATAAAAAAAGGCAAACAGCGACCGAGCCCAATACTGAAGCAGATCAAGATCTCACTGTGGCTGATGATGGAACTCACAGTCGGAAAACATCTGCCACCAGTCCCACCAAAACAAGCGACAGCATTTTGAAAAGTGAAGATAACAATTGGCAAGTGCGCGTGGATGAATACAACGCTAAAATTCAACTGCAAAAGGAAAATAAAAAAAAACTTTCAGAACTGGCAAAAGAAACGAGCTCGTATCAATCGACAATCATTGAAGCACAAAATCTAAGAAACAATGGACTACCTGAACACTTCAATCCAGAGTCACAAAAATTACAGAACTGGATGTATCTCGTCGGAGCTGTCGTAGCAGTTGTCGCTGCTTATTTGATTTTTTTCGAAGTAGGGCCAAATGCCGATTCCCATGGTTTTTCCAGAATCAGTTTAAAGGCGCCACAGTTTGGAAATAAAAAATTATCTGACAAAGAAGTTCAGCAACTACTTAAATCCTCGCTTCAAAATATTCAGGCCGATACCTTGGAAGGATATTTATCAGCCCAATCGAAATTAGTAGAAGCAGTCGAAGGCGCGCCAGAACACATTCAATCAAGAGCAATTTTATGCATGATCTACCGAGAGCTTTGGCCTTTTGCAAAACAAGATTCAAATGATATCAAGACGATAGCGATGCTCACGCAAAATATAAAAAAAATAAATGTTGTGAGCCCTTATGCAAATTTCTGTGAAGTCGTTCAACTCTTGACCCAAGATAAATACAAAGAAGCTCGAAATACCGTTGATTCTATTTTTGAAAAAACCTTGACCTTTGATTTAACGCCCGTTCTGTTTTTGTACCGTGCAGAAATTTTAGAATTTGAAAAAGATTATTTAAACGCAGTTCCCTATTATGAGCGTGCTGATACAATATGGAAAAGCACCACTGGATTGACTTGGTTAAAGCCGAATTTTGAGTTGGCCGAACTATTCTACAATAAACAAGAATACACAAAATCAAACGAGCTTTTAAGAAATATTCTTCAATTAAAGCCCGATCAAAAAGGCGCAAAAATTTTGATGGGGTTAAATCAGTTATATGGGTTTCGGCAACCAGAAAATGCCCTTGAAACACTAACCGTTGCCATCAACTTAAAATCAGCGGTAAAGCCACAACTGGAAGCCGAGGGGCTGTTTGCTTTGGCTGAAATGACCCAAAAACGGGGCGACAGAAAAAAGGCCCTCGAGTTTGCACAAAGGGCTTTGAAGTTAAGACCAGACTTAGGAAAAGCAAAAAAATTAATTTCCACCCTAGGCGGCAAACCCATCAATGCTCTTGAGCGGGCCGGCGCAGAGATGATGTTCATTGCAGATCAGTATGCCAGGTCCGGAGATTGTCTTTCGGCACAAGCTGAATACAAAGCAATTTTTGAGGCAAATCCCAAGCTTGCAACAGCTGCGATGAAAGCCGCACAATGTTTGTGGAAATTAAATCAAAGCTTTGAATCGGTGGATTATTTAACAAAAGCAATTAAAGCCGATCCCAACCTAGTTTCTGCCTACGTCTTACAAGCAGATTATTTGTCGCAGACTTTCCAGTTTTCAAAAGCCTTGTCAGTGTTGGGAAATGCCCGCAGAGTTGCGGTCAACAATTACGAAGTTTTTCGCGGACTGGCTTTGGTAGAGCTACGTAGAAATAATTTTTTGATGGCTGTTCGATACGGGGAACAAGCGAATAAATTGTTTGATTCGGATATTCAGACTCACGTGATTATGTCCCAAGCCTATTCAAAAATATATTTTACCTCCTCTGCGACAACGACGGAACAAGCAGATCAGAAAGCTTTAGCTGCTCGAAGTGCGATGAGCTTTGCTGCAAAGGCCATTGAAATTGACGGCACCAATGAAGAAGCTCAAGTGAATTATGCCCGCACCTTAGCTTCGATTAAATCCGTGGATTCCGGTCAACAATATTTGTTGGATTTGATTTCCAAATATGGATCGAATTTGGACTATCGATTAGGTATGGGCGATTTGCTGAAAGATTTTGAAAGATGCAATGAAGCCATACGGTATTATCAACAAGTGGTGGATATTGATACCAAAAACAAACGGGCTTATTTAGGTTTAGGAGACTGCTACAGGATGACTGGCCAACCAGATAAAGCCATGAAACCCTATTTAAATGCAGCTTTGTTGGACCCGGTTGATCCCGAAGCAATGTTTCAAATGGGCAAATTGTATTTAGAAAAAAATCAACTCCCATTGGCGAAAGAAAGATTTGAATCTGTACTGCGATCAAATCCCAATTATCCTAAAACATATTTTAATTTAGCCATGACAGCGTTTTTGTCTCAGAGGTACGATGATGCGATGATTTATTTGCGAGAAGAAAAAAAGCTCTATCCTCAATTGGCAGATTCTTATGTCCTGGCCGCAGAAATTTTTGCTACTCAGAAAATGTTTTCAGAATGTGCTGGGGAATATTCATCTGCTCTGAAGTTAAAACCACAGGGAGCGGAAATATATGTCAAAGCAGCGGAATGCTACCGAAAAGCGGGTTCGGTGGATGTTGCCGAAGATATGTTGTCTTTGGCTCAAGAGAGAGAAAGCGGATACGCAGAATTGTGGCGAGAGCTGGGTCAGATCTATGAAATTAAGGGTGACCTCAGAGCAGCAATTGTTTCCTATAGAAAATATCTTGGACTTTCGCCAAATGCGAAGGATTATCGTGAAGTGGATGACAGGATCAAATTGCTTCTGCGCAAAGGGGCATTTTAAATGAAAGGGGCAAGTATGGGTTTTTCTGACAGAGTAGATTCGATGGGGCAAAGTCTGAAGAGCGGGACAAAAAACGCAACAGTTTCATTTGTTGCCTTAAGCTTAAGACTGTTGACTGGATTGGTTTTGGGATTGGTGCTGTCTTTGATTTGCCAAGTTTTAATGAATCTTGGCCAGTTTTCCGTAGTCTTTTTGGTCTTTTTGTTTGGTGGAATATTTTTTCGTCTATCCAGCACTTGGTCCATTCCTAAAATTCTTGTCTTTGATTTGATTGCAACACTTGTCGCAGTCATTCTGAGAATGTATATCTATTTAGCACCTTAATCTGAATCATTTATGTTAAACGCAGGAGCTCTTTGTGATCGATCTTAAACTTCTGGAAAAAAAACCAGAATCTGGAACAAGCTATTACGATGAATATAAACAGTGCCTGTTGAACAGGGGTGCCGACGTTTCTGGCTTGGAAAAAGTTTTAGAACTGAATCGCAAACGCAAAGAACTGATGACATTGGCAGAAAACAATAAATCTAAACTGAATAAGTTCAGCGAAGAAATTGCCAAAATGAAGCGAACGGGCCAAGATGCTTCGAGCTTGATTGAAGATATGGGAAAGCTGTCTGCCGAAGTGAAGACGCTTGAAGCAAATGCAGCAGATGCAGACGAAGTCGTTAAACAGCAACTATCAACTTTACCAAACAAAACACACTCTTCGACTCCTGTTGGAGCCGATGCATCTGGCAATATTGAAATTAAAAAAATCGGAAATCCAAAAACATTTTCCTTTGCTGTGAAAGATCATGTTGATCTGGGCGACAAGCTAGGGGTTTTAGATTTTGAAAGAGGGACGAAAGTCACTGGTGCAAGATTTACTTTCCTAAAGGGACTCGGCGCGCGCCTAGAGAGAGCCCTTATTCAGTTTATGATGGACACTCATTCAACTAAAAATGGCTATACAGAAATGATTCCGCCATTTATGGCAAATACGCAAAGTTTTTTTGGCGTAGGTCAGTTTCCTAAATTCAAAGAAGATGTTTTTCAGTTAGCCGGTACAGATTATTATTTGATTCCAACAGCCGAAGTTCCAACAACAAACTATTATGCTGGAGAAATTTTAAAAGAAGAAGACTTGCCCATTTCTTTTTGCGCTTATTCGCCTTGTTTTCGTTCTGAGGCTGGCAGTCATGGCCGAGACACTCGTGGACTGATTCGCCAACATCAGTTTAATAAAGTTGAATTGATGACTTTCTGTCATCCCGAAAAATCTTACGAACAGCTAGAAAAATTGACCGAACATGCAGAAATGATTCTTTCTGATTTGGAACTTCCCTATAAGAGAATGGCTTTGTGTACCGGGGATATTGGATTTGGCTCGTCAAAAACTTATGATCTGGAAGTGTGGTTGCCAGCGCAGAAAACATACCGAGAAATTTCGTCTTGTTCAAATTTTGAAGATTTTCAAGCAAGACGTGCAAACATTCGTTTTAAGTCTCAGACCGGAAAACCTAGCTTCGTGCATACACTGAACGGAAGCGGTTTAGCAGTAGGTCGAACTGTGGTTGCAATACTTGAAAACTATCAACAAGAAGACGGGTCTGTGCAAATACCAAAAGCTTTAGTTAATTACATGGCAGGAGCGAAAGAGATTCGATTGTCTTAAGTCGATTTTGGCTTTGAAGTTGGTGATATCATTACTAACCCCACAAGATAATGAAGTGTGATGAGAACAAAACAAATTTTATGTGTACGAACTAAAATTGCGGGAAGGGTTTTTCCCGTCCAGTAGCCCGAATCAAGCAGTTTTTCTGTGTCACTTTGTTCAGTTTCACTCATGATCGTTCCACCCATAGGCAAATGACCCGGAGATTTTTGGGCTCGGGTCCAAATATGATTACTTTTAAATAAGACGAAAAAAGAAATGAGAACAAAAAAATATCGAAAAAAATCCCAACGAAATTTGTTTGGGAAGTGGAAATAAAAACCACAAATTAAAGTCGTGCTGATAATGATTTCCCCCAAAAATCCACCCAAAGAAAAAATCATCAAATGAACAGAGTGGCTTGTGAAAACTCGCAAGATAAGTGAAATGAGAATTAAGGATCTAGAAATACCAGCCAGATAATAGGAGTTTTCTTTAAGAAAATAATATGCAGCAAAGGAAAGACCGAATAAAAAAGCAGCATAAAAAACCTCTGAGGGTCCAAAGGTCACAGTATATGCATAGGTGGGAATAGCGATTTGTCCCGTCATCCAAGCCGCAATGGCATGGCCAAGCTCGTGAAATCCCATTTGAAAATGCCACAAAATGAAATTGACGAACATATTTTGGCTTTTGGACAGCAGATATGCAACCGCTGCAAGAACGGGCAAAGAGAATGGAATGAGACGATTTTCATCTATCATGTTTTGATTTTGCTCGATGTTCAGCGACCGAGTCTCTGAAAAGTCATTGGGCCTCTAAAATTAAACAAAGCAGCAATTTCAAAATATCAATTGAGTTCAATACTTTAAAACCATAAAACCATCGACGGAGAGTTGGTAGAGCGGTTGAATACACCAGTCTTGAAAACTGGCAGCCCTTCGCGGGGCTCGAGGGTTCGAATCCCTCACTCTCCGCCAATTTCCGGCATCGGTGGATAAACCGCGTTAATTTCCCACGATTTTAGGTTTTCAAGAAAATTTCATCCAAATACCCTTCGGAAGTTTCCCAAAATTCTAAAGACACTTCAAACATTGGCTTGATCTCTGGACCAATGGCTAATTCAGTTTCAACTTGAAGCTTGAATGACCGTGAGTTTGAACCTCAGCTATCTGAATTTTAATCTTTTCCCTTTTCTAAAAATCAACTATTGACACATTGAATAATAGTGTAATATAGTGTGATTCACTATGGCGGCTTTTAAGTTCATACAGTGGCTGGTCGATTGGATTGAGAGTCAGTCCGATTTTGCTTTTGAGTGGGACCTTGGAAACCGTACCAAGAACTATATCAAACACGGAATCACCATCGAAGAAGCGGAGTCAGTTTTCAATCAGCCCGAAGCAATTAGGGCGCTTGGTGAGCAGGTAAGCCCCAAGGCTGCTGAGCCAAGATTTGGAATTCTTGGTCTGACTGATACCCTTGAACATGTATTTGTCTGCTTTACGATTCGTGGGTCAGGAATCCGAATAATCCATATACGCAAGATGAACAAAAAAGAGAGGAGCCTTTATGCCGAACTATGCAAAGAATGAAAAAGGATATGCGAACGTCACTTTTAACGCCAAGGCCGTCAAGGATGCCTATGCCAAGTCAAAGACGAAACGAAAGCACCCAACGAGCGTTAACCTACCCGAAGAGGTCATCACGGGGCTGAAGGCCTTGGCTTTGGAGAGGGAGGTTCCTTACCAGACCCTTATGCGTAAGTTCATCACGGAAGGCCTTGCCAAGAGCAAGAAGGGCGCATAGCAGGAGGGTTGCTATGATTGAGTTTACCAAATTAGAAAAACGAGAGTTGCGCCGTCTGGCTGGCGACGCTTATAAAGCCGAGATGGAAAGGGAAGTCTCTAAACTCGAAGCTGCATTTCAGACCTGGCGTAGTGGAAAAATAGACGTCATTGAGTTGGACGATCAGATCCACACCTATTATTCTGGGCCGCGAAAGCAACTCTATGGGTTCTACCAGTTGCGGAACCAACCCGAAGCTGCGGTGGCTCGTGGCATAACCATGGGTTTGATTGATGCTGCCCAAGTGCCTGGCAAAATTAAAATCAAGATCGAGCACATGATTGCATTTTTTAAAGAGAACTCTTGATTTGCGGTTCCCACTCAAAAAATACAGTTCAAAAGGAACCAGAATCACATCATCATGGAACCAGAAATGTGAAAACCTCAAGCTGACCATAAAAC
>JBKCTJ010000179.1:0-5459 GCA_046318875.1 Pseudobdellovibrionaceae bacterium
ACTTCAAAGATCCCAACGAATTTGGCCCCTTATTTCAGGGGCCATCTGCTTCTGCAATTTTGGGCGTGAATGGCTCGGGGAAATCAACTTTGATTGATGGTTTAATGATGGTTCTGCTTCCCTTTGAGCGTTCACTCAAGTTGGGCGTCACCCACGATGCTGAAGCTGGTGGAAGTGGGGGACGAACAGTCAAGGATTACGTTTTGGGAAAGTTTTCTGCAACAGGAAATATGAATATCGAAGACCTCGGAGAGGTCTATGGAAGGAAAGATGGCTTATGTCTTTTTCTGGTTCGTTTTTATCACAATCAAAATCCAAATAAAAAAATTACTCTAGGACGTGGTTGGTGGTATCAAAATTATAAAGTATCGGAACAAAGTTGTGCTTTGATCATTCATGATGATTTGACAATAAAGGATTTGTGTCCGAATCAAATTTTACCGAAGAGTTTGAAAGTACTGAAAGATCAAATCAAACCCATCAAACCTCATGTGGTTTTTTTTGAAACAATGAATCACTATTTTTCAACCTTAAGTTTAGCTTTTGGTGGAATAACAAAAGATGACCTTCGAATTTTAAACAATGCCTTTTATGTGAAATCGATTTCCCAAATCGATGACTTCATTCGACAAAATATGCTCATTGAAGACGAGACTCCCCATCTTGATCGGCTTTTGGAAAATGTCAAAAATGGCTCGGAAATTGCTCATGCCATTGAAACTTGTGAACGGCGAATTGCCTCCATCCAAAAAATTATGAAACAAACCCAGAAGCTCATCGATGTTTTTTTGGAGAAATCAAAAATCGAAATTGATCGAAGGCTATCTTCAATTTTCAAACTTTGGTCTAAAATCCAGGAATCAACGAAGGATCTCGAAAAACAAAAACAATTCGTTTCCGACGGCCACCACCAGTTGCCTATCATCGAACAGTTACTCTTTCAATTCGAGGATGAAATTCGTATTCGATTGGCTCAGCTTCAGAAGAACAATGTTGATGAAATATTGCAACAGCTTAAAACGAACCAACGACATCTTGCTCAGAAAATAGAACTCTACCAAAAAGAGTTTACATTCTTTTCAACAAAAATGACCCAGGCCGGGATGTCGTCTGTTCTAAAAAAACAAACGCAAACAGAAATGCAAGACTCCCTCAAACAGTTGCTTCAAAATGCACAAGCAAGCTCCCTCGAAATTTCAAGTCAGCTGAGTGAGCATCGATTTCATCAACATCAGTTTAAAATTCAGGTTCAGGAACACCGCAAGACAGTGGAACATTTGACCCAAAATCAAACATTGATTCCAAAGGAGCTCTACGAAATTAAATTAAAGGCCATTGAAGAATTAAACATCCCAAAAAATCATTTGTACTTCGTTGGTGAATTAATCGAGATCCAAAGACCACATAAATCATCCATGTCGCGGGCGATAGAATCCGTTCTCTTCCCTATTTCTCGGAATCTTTTGTGTCATCCCGATCATCTCAGCGCGTTGACCAAATGGCTCAATGAAACGGGATTTCGTTCAGATCTGACTGTGAAAAGGCTAGAAAACGAGGACCTTTTTGAAGCGAAAGAGCAATTCCAATTTTCCGAAGATTCAATACTGTCAATGATCGACATTCTTCCGTCGAATAAAAATCCTTTCTATTCTTATCTATGGAAGTGGCTAGCAAACGTTTTTGATTTTCGAATTGTTAAAGTCAATGAATTCAAAACTGCAAAAGATAAAGTTGTGACCAAGGAAGGCCTGGTTAAATCCGACAAAACCACGATGCGCAAGTTAAAGCAAAATATTCAATTTTCCCTTGGTTGGGACGTCGAAGATGAAATTCAAAGAACTATTTTAGAATTAACTAAGCTCCAAACATCCCTCCTGGATCTTGAAAAACAGATATCTGATCTTGAAATCACAGATAAGCAAATTGATCATCAAATCCAGATTTGCAAGGATTACAAAGATCATTCCTTTGATTTCTTACAAGTTGAATTCCTGAGAGCTCAGTTGAAAGATTTAGAAACTGAAGAAAATGCACTTTTGAAAAAGAATCCTGATTATAAAAAGATGAAAGAGGATGTGATTCAACTTGAAAAAAGAAAAGAAGAAGCTTTGCTGAACAAAGTCTCCTTAGATGTTAAAATAAAAGAAGCTAAAAAGATCATTGATTATTATGAAAAATCTCTACCGGAAAAAAGCAACCAACTTGAAACATCTGAAACGTTTTCTCTTTTGATTAAAACATTTTTAACTCAGGAAAAAATTTATGCAGAATTGGCCCATCTTCAAAAAAAGATTCAAGATGAATCAAGTCATGTCACATTCGACTTAGCACTACAAAACAAATCCCTCGAAATCGAAGTCAAATTAAATCGCAGTCTTTCAGCAGTCACCCTTGATTTAAACTTTTTTGCTAAGGAATATTTTGATCCCAATCTTCCCTATGTTTTGACCATAGACGAAGGGCTCAATGATTTTCAACTTCAATGGAAAAAAGCTCTGCAGCGTCTTGAGGAGACAGAATTGCCCGAGAGTAAAGCCAAATGGCAAAAGTTCTTTGACCAGATTTTAATTGATTCGGTCAAAGACACAATTAATGAGGTTCGTTCACAAATCGCTTCTGTGAAACAGAATATCTCATCAATCAATGAAGTTTTAAAACTGACTAACTACGAAGAATTGAGTGACGAAAAGCGTTATTTAAAAATTCACTCCGAAAATTCAAAAGACGAACGCATTCGCAAATTTTTAAAAGACATCACTGAAGTTGAAAAGGTACTCGGACCTCAAATAAGATTGGATAAAGAAAATCAAAGTCAAAATGTGATGGGGGTTTTGCGAACTTTTGTAGAGTCTCTTCAAAGCCAACCCCATGATCGCGCCTTTATAACTGATGTCCGAAACCATTTCGTTTTTGAGGTTCATTCCTTGAGAAGGCTTGAAGGAACACAGGATTTATTGGTTGAAATCTTTGTTGGCTCAAAAAAAGATGCAAAAAGCTCTGCACAGACAACTCATTTGGCATATACCCTTTTAGCATCTTGTTTGTCTTATCGCTTTCATTTCCACGATCCTATTTTGGGAAAAGATACGCCAAGATTATTGATTCTGGACGAATTTGGCGGAAAATATGATAATGAAAAACCAAAGGAAATTCTTAAGTTATTTGACAAAATGGGTTTTCAAAGCGTTCTTGTGAGTCCCATGTCCAAAGGCGATTTGCTGGCTGGTTCAGTCAGTCATATGATCTTTGTATTCAAGGTCAACGCGAAACAATCGAAGCTGCAATTTGTGCCCATTGATTCGAAACAAGCCTATGAAAAGATGATTCATGAAATTCAACAGCGCACAGCAAGAGATACAAATGCCCATTGATGTCAACTTTTACCTCGATCTTGCAGAAAAGGAATTTGTTTTTAAAAACACTCACAGTTTTTATTTTGATCTTCGGCGTCCCAGTGGAATTCAGGATTTTTATCAAGATCTAGAAAAAGCATTGCAGAATCAGACTCTCTTTAAAATCAGCAATTTTCGAGTTACAAAAGAAGGAAAGGTTAAAATTTCAAGACCAAGTCAAATTTCACTCACTAGGGAAGATTTGCTTGGGCAAAGGCCTCACCTTAAGGATATTCAAGAAGAATTCAAACAGCTTATAAGTCGATGGAATCGTTTTGATGTCGAATCATTTTTCCAATCGAATTACTGGGAAATTAAATTCCAAGGCCCATTAATTGATTCGTGCTTTCAAGTTATCGATTTTTTGGAAAATAACAAAGAGACCATCAGTGGACTTTATGCCAAACAAATTCCCCATGGTTCCTCCACGAAGTTGATTGGAAAAGAAAACTTACTTTTACGATTGTTTTCTCATTGGAAAAAGGTTCAAGCTTCGTGGTCTGATTTTTATCGTTTTTACCATATTGCTGCAAGACCTGTGGAATTTCGTTTCTTTGCACCCCTTTGTTTTTGGAAGGATGTCACATTAAATCGGTTTCATGGCATTGTCTCTTCTGATCTGATCTCAAACTATAATTTTTCGAAGTTAAACAAAACGATTTTGGTTGAAAACTTTGATGCATTTCTGGGTTTGGTACCGCAATGCAAAGAATCGCTTCTCATTTGGACTGGAGGCTGGCGAGCCGCCACAGCAAAAAAGCTTCTGCCTTTTTTGCCCAAACATAAACTTTATTGGGGTGACATCGACAAAGAAGGATTTGAAATCCTTGGGATGATGCAAGAAATGGATTCAAATATCCAGGCCGTTTTTATGGACAATGACACCATTCAGAACCACCGTCACCTCATCCAAAAAAAGCCAGTCTTCAAAGGCCCATTCCGGAATCTAGGAAATTTGCAAAAGACTTACGAAGATGTTTGCCTCAATGGTTTGTTCATTGAACAAGAACAATTACTGGGTTCAATCGAAACAGATTTTTAGGAATTCTCTAAAGCAGAAATATGTTTTTCTCAAATTAATTTTTTCTGCGAAAGATAGTCCGTAGCGCTGCAGTTCGTTCAGATATTTTTACAATAAATGGAGCATTTCCAATCCCTATCATCCGACAAACCCCGACATGACGAGAATGAATTTTATTGTCGCATCAGACTTATTCTGATTTATAAACCCCTTGGAATTTAACTTCTTTCAGAAAAGCTTTTTTCGTTTGCACTGACAAAGGAGTTAACTCTAAATTCGATTCACTGAGTGGATTCTTTCGATCCTGATTCAGGTACCTTAACACCATTTCAATACCCTTTTTCAACTGGTCTTCGTTGTCGTAAATTAAATAAATTTTGTTTTTACCAAGGAGGGATCTTAAAACCTCGGCACTGCCATTTTGCCGATACATTGAGTATTTCCAGTCGCCATCAATTAGAAAGCGACTGAAGTGATCAGATCGTTGATTCAATTGGGCCCAATAATTCAGCTCTGTGACCAAAGGCTGCGAGACTAAGATAAAATCTCCGGGTTGCAGAATTTGATCAAGATCATGAAAAAGACTTTCAGACTTATTTTCATATTGAATGTGTGCCACGTGGGATTGATCAAAACTGGTTTTCAATGTGAAGGTACCGACTCCAATAAAAAAGAAAACTAAGGCAACTTGGTCTACCCAATGACTTCGAGAAAACTGACAAAGTTCTTTGATCCCTTGGAATAAAAAAGCAAACAAACAAGGGATAATCCAAATCCACAAGCGTTCAAAAACTAAAGCACTTGGGTAAATGAAAACTAACACTGGCAATGAAATCAGGAGTCCCATTGCCAGTGGTCGAGCTGTGCCTGGCTTCAAGGACGCAAAAAACCCCACCAAACACAAAAAGAGTTGGGGAATCCACAGCCATTTCAAAGCCGAAGGTTGAATGAAAAACAAAATTGCTTGGAGTTTTTGCATAAGAAAAAAACCAGTGATTTCTTCTTGGAAACCAAATGTTTTAGTTCCCAAGACCAAAACATAAATC
>JBKCTJ010000180.1:0-31312 GCA_046318875.1 Pseudobdellovibrionaceae bacterium
GGATCTGCTTTCAAAAATAAGGGCGTTCAGTTGCTCTTAGATGCTGTTACTTTATTCTTGCCAACTCCGGCCGAGAAAAAAGAACACGCTTTGGATGCTGATAAAAACGAAGAACGCGTAGAATTAGCACCAGACCCATCAAAGACTCTGGTCGCTTTAGCGTTTAAACTTCAGCAAACCCAATTCGGTCAGCTGACTTATATGCGAATTTATCAAGGCAAAATGTCCACTGGTGATTTCATTACAAATACCAATGACGGAAAAAAGTTAAAAATTCCAAGATTGGTCCGAATGCATTCTGATAAAATGGAAGACATTCAGGAAAGTAGCTCAGGGGATATCGTTGCAATGTTCGGCGTGGATTGCGCTTCCGGTGATACATTCACCGATGGATCCGTGCGGCTTTCAATGCAATCAATGCACGTTCCTGATGCCGTGATCAGTTTAGCCATTGCACCTAAAGATAAAAGCGGAGCAAACAATTTCTCGAAAGCTCTCCAAAAATTCAGAAAAGAAGATCCAACATTCCGAGTTCACCGTGACGAAGAATCTGCGGAAACAATCATTTCTGGAATGGGCGAATTGCATTTAGAAATTTATGTTGAGCGAATGAAGCGAGAATTCAATTGTGAAGTTGTCGTTGGACAACCACAAGTGGCTTACCGTGAAACAATTGGCCAATCTGCTGAATACAATTACACTCACAAGAAGCAAACCGGCGGCTCGGGTCAGTTCGCAAAAGTAGTGGGAGAAATCGCCCAGCTTGTTCCTAATGAGGAAAATCCAAAGGCTACTTTTGCCTTTGAAAACCGCGTTGTCGGTGGACGTATTCCGAAGGAGTTTATTCCAGCTGTTGAAGAAGGATTCCAAGAACAATGCGCTAAGGGCCCATTGATAGGATTCCCTATCGTTGGCGTTCAAGTTTACTTGGATGATGGTGCTTATCATGATGTCGATTCCAGCTATATGGCGTTTAAGATCTGCGCCATGGCTGCCATGCGTGAAGTTTACATGAAGGCAAAACCCACAGTTCTTGAGCCAATCATGAAGCTTGAGACCACTGTTCCCGAAGAATACCAAGGACCTGCAACTGGTCAGATCAATCAAAGACGTGGTGTCATCGTGGGAACGACTTCATTCGAAGGAAGCGTTGTTATTGAAGCTGAAGTTCCATTAACAGAAATGTTTGGATATTCAACTGACTTGCGATCTGGCACTAAGGGTAAAGGCGAGTTTTCTATGGAATTCTTGAAGTACAATGCTGCTCCACGGATGATCCAAGAAGAGCTTGCTAAAAAGTATCAGGCTAAGCGAGCTGCTGAGAATAAATAGTTTTTATTTTATTTATGTTGAATGGAAAAAGGCTGGGGGCGACCTGGCCTTTTTCTTTTTTGCCCTCATTTATTAGTGACGTATATTGTCATTTTTGGCTGAAAGCTTGGCGATTTGCTCTTTTTGGAGGGTAAAGCGTTAGAAAACTTACAGTTTTTTTAACTGGGGAAGTCTGCTATTGTACTTTGCAGTTCTCGTGGGTGAAAAGGATACAAGATGAACAAATCATTCGGTTTCAAAACAAGCTTTTTTGCTCTGGTGTTTTTGATGTTTGGTGGACAGAACTCTTTTGCTGTTGAAAGCAATGCTTCGGCTGGGTTGATGCAAGCTTGTTTGAAACAAGCTGCTCAAAAAGAGACTGCGAATTCTCGGGATAATGCGAAGATTGTTTGCTTGAAAAACTTCTCGAGTCAGTTGAACACTTCAAAATGTTTATCGATTGCAAAGGGAATGGCTTATTTTTCGAATTCCAATAAAGCAAAATTAATTTGTGGGACTGAGCTTGCAGATATGACACCAAAAAAATGTTTGAGTATAGCTCGAGACATAACTTATTCGGAAACTTCGGATGAACTGAAATGGACTTGCATTCAGCGTTTCAAAGGCGAAATGAGTCAAAGACAGTGTGCTGAGCTTGCCAAAGATTTATCACTGGTTCCACTTCAAAATCGCGCTTTGGAATATTGCACTTATTAGGGCTTGAACTAGCTTTCGGCATCTGGAAATATTTTTTCCGTTTTTTCAGGTTTCCATTTGATAAACCAAACTCGGATGAGGCTTGCTAACTTTTCAAGTTCGTGAAATTCGTCTTTTGATCGAAGTCTTAATTGCTTTCGCTCTGCCACGCCAGGATCTGCCAAAATCTCATTGATGTATTTTTCAAAAGCGTAGACGGGCCCTGCCATCCGGTGGGAAATTATTTTTCCTACGGCAAAAAGCGAAGCACTAAAAACTACGGTAATCAAAACGTAGGTCACTGTGAAAGGAACTAAAAAACGATTTAACAGATACGGGTTTTCGCCAACTAATTCCTTAATGGTCACTTTTAAAAAAGTATACGAAAAAAAATATCCAATGATTGAAAACACTAAGCCAACACCCATTAAGAAGTAACAATATTTCAGCTGAAATTTTTTATTTACCCAAAATTTTTTGCGAGTATCATTTTCTGGCCACAAAACATCGCCTTCTTTAAACAAAGCATAGGCCATCATAAAATATCCGACCCATTGAACAGCATCGGCTACATTAAATGCTGGCGATGACATTTCCGTAGTGCCCACAACAATGAAATCGATGATGTACCCTAAACGCACGCGATCAAAGACATTTCCTAAAATTCCACCTAATAAAAAACTCAAACCTGCTCGCAGCATCAGGGATTTAATGGGCAATAGATACTGAATGAGTGCATATAAACCAATTAAAAATGCGCCACCTGTGGACAAACTGACTACACGAACTAATGGTGGTAGGTCGGAAAAAAGTCCTAACATTGCGCCATGATTATGATGCAAAACAAAATGTAATAAACCATAAGAATGAATCCCCTCGATTCGAACAGCATAAAGCTTGGTGATTTGATCCAAGACTAAACAAACAACAAGAGGAAAAATAACTAATATCCAATCAATTCTACGCATTCTTTAATTAAACTCAGTGCCAAGTTCAGTGTCACTGATCTTTCGAAATTTCAAAGACCAGTCCAGTCTTGGTGGATTTTCTTTATGCGGCGTTTTATTTGATGATAATCTAAGAATCAACTTCAGTGCGCATTCTTATCATTTTACGTTTTGTTTGCCACTCTGAAATAAAAAGTGAAAGACCCATGAAATTAAATAACAAAAAACATTCCTCAAAAAAAAATCCAAGTTACAAATCCACAATGCATTTTTTGGCTTCCAGAGTCTTTTTTTCAACTTTGCTTTGCATTTTTTTAACTTCGACACCAGCTCATAGCGGTCTCTTTGATTGGCTCTTTGGGAAATCTGGGACTAAGCAAGAAGAAGCTCTGCAAGAAAACGTGCAGATTGAAACAACACCAGAAAATGACACGTCCTGGACGGATGAAAAAGTAGAATACTTAACACGCTATACAAAATTACGTGATTGGGTTGCTCCAGATTTTCAGAATCAAACACAAGCATTGGGTTATGACGAAAAAACTTTTGAAACACCTGAAAACCTGAAAGCTCAGGTTAATTTTTGGCTGGCGATCTACACGAAGTATTCGACGACTCAAGGGGTTCTTCATGATCCAACAAATCTGGAAAAAGTTTACGCTGTTATAGATTTTAAAGATATCAATAGCGACGAATCCCAGGACCGCTATCAAAAAGAACGTGCTCGAAAAAAACATATCGAAGATAAAAAAAATGAAATCGCTGAAAAAGAATCTATTGATGTTTCCAAAATTCGATTTCAATTGGGCCAAAGCGACCGAACCAAAGAAGCTTTATTTTTTTCAGGAAGATACCGTGCCGAAATGGAAGCCATTTTCGAAGAAGCTGGCTTGCCCAAAGAGCTCGTTCGCATGGTCTATGTTGAAAGTTCATTCAATGTTCTTGCACGCTCAAAGGTTGGAGCTAGCGGATTATGGCAAATCATGCCTCGTACCTCGAGGCCCTACCGAATGTTGAAATCGTCTGTAGACTTAAGAAACAGTCCCCTCGATGCAACAAAGGTTTCCGCCAAAATTTTAAGGATGAATTATAACATTCTTGGAAAATGGCCCCTGGCCATTACAGCCTACAATCATGGAGCAAACGGCATTAAGCGCCTGACAGAACGTTATGAAACCACTAGCCTTCCCGAACTGATTGAAAAAGTCAGCAGTAGCCCTAACTTTGGATTTGCATCACGAAATTTCTACGCATGTTTTTTGGCGATGCTGGAAGTAGAAAAAAATGCTCTCAAGTATTTTCCAACTCTCAGGTGGTCAGAACCCTTTGAATCTGAAACTGTGAAATTAACCGAACCCCTCAGATACCGTGACCTCTTAAAACTCTTTGATGAAGATGAAGAAAAGTTACAAGTTTTCAATCCCCATCTTTTAGCATCAACTAAAAAAGCTTTCGGAGTAATTGAATCAGGTGTGTCGGTGTTACTTCCCAAGGGAAAGAGTATCGAAAAACTTTTGGGCCCTCAGTTGAAAAAAAAATAAATCACATGGCATCTTTGATTTCGATTAAATAAAAGCGCTTGCGTTGGCAATCCCTTTGGCAAATTGCTGACAAATAATCTCCATCAACGGTTCGAACAATTCCTAATGGAAAAACAGATCGCATTTGTTTTTTATACAAAATTTCTATGTTTCTTTTCGCCAAAATAGCTTCCATCAAATTGCGATGCCAATTTTGGTTTAAAGATAAAATTGAAAATCGATTCCAATAATAAACTTTTTCTTGGATCTTAAGAATTTCTTGTATGGTTGCACCTGGCGGCATTTTTTCAAAACACATCAAAGCCACTTGCAAACAAGAATAGGCATCGTCTTCAGCACGATGGGCTGCCCCACCTTGCAAATTGAATTCTTGAATTAAATTTTGAAGTTTATGATTTTTGACTCCATGAATAAGCTTTTGCGAAAGAAGACTGGAACACAACACCGGTTCTTCAGGAAATGGAATATGGCTTTTTTCAAAATCGTATGCCAAGAATCCCAAATCGAATGCAGCATGATGGGCGATCAACAAGCTACCAGAAAAAAACTTTTTTATTTCATGAACTTTTTCTGGCATCAACATGGCGTTTGCAACCATGTCATTGGTGATTCCGTGTATTCCGATAATAAAATCGGACATGGGCTCACGGGGTTTCAATAGAAACTGCAGGCGATCGACGACTGCCCCGTCCTTCCATTTCACAGCTCCGAATTCGACAATTTCAAAACCCACTGCATAAGCGCCAGAAGTTTCAGTATCAAAGGCTACAAAAGAAAACTCCGGCCAAGGTCTGGTTAAATCCATCATATATGCACTCCATTATACCGAATCATTTTGATTTCTTTGAGTTTTTTCTTATTGTTGTTCACAATATACCCAGATGAATTGTTTCCGAAGTATACTCAAATTTAAATTCACACTGTTCGTGATCCTTCTGACGAAGTCATTGAGCAGTTTTGCTCAAGCTCCGCCCGTCGGGGCAGGGGGAATAAACCCAGATCAGGGTTCCCCAAACTTTAAACTGACCGGCGAAGCCGAGCTGATGTCCAATTACATTCACCGCGGTTTGACTCAAACTGAAAAAGACCCTGCTTTACAAGCGAGCTTTTTATTTAATTTTGGCCCGCAATTTCGTATGGGATTATGGGGTTCGAACGTAGGTTACAAAGATACCGACACGCGTTTTTTGTTAAAAGCCAATGCAGATATCCTGGTTAATTTTTCCACCAATACCAAAATGAAAATCCTGGTGAACAACAATAATTATTTCAGACCAGGAGGTCGCAATGGGTGGACTTATGGTCTTCATTTCAATTTCGGAAGATACAAGCTCTTGCTAGAAAGCGAAACCAACTGGCAAGGCACTGGTTCGCAACTGAGTTATTATGCTTTGGGATATGAAGACGATATCAGCCAAACGTGGAAATGGCCAACACAGATCGGTTATTCGCAAATAGTCGCAGACAATTATTCAAACTATTTTGATATCAGAACCGGAATTCATTATAAATCCAGTGTAAATATTCGGTATAAACTTGATATGACCTGGGCAAGTAATGCAGATCAGTTTGACGGTCTCGCGGATTATGCATTTGTTTTAGCGGCACAAACAAATTTTTAAAGTTGTAACAAATTAAACTCGGTCGATTATTCTTTCATTTCATCATCTGCTAAATTTTTATTTCCGAACTCTTCATCCAGTGGGTTTTTAAAGGTCGTCTCTTTCACTTGTCCTGTGGGCTGAGCCACCCCGGCTTCATCACCGACCCTTGAATCGATGACTGAAGAAGAAAAACTATCTTTAGCTCCTTCGATGGGTTTTGCTTTTTGTCCGTTTGATTTCACCTGTTTTTGAGTCACAGTGATTCTGACGAAACCTTGGGGATTTTCCCGCTCGAATGAATTTTTGGGATTTTTGACATCGACAGCACCAGCAACACTGACTGAGTTGCTTTCTAAGCTAGCTTTCACTTTAGCTTTAATCAAATCTGTTCGCGTGGAAGCCACTTTCACTGCTGTTCTTGGTTGCATATCTGGAACTTGTGAAACCAACATCACTGCCATCACTTTTAAATCTGAATCTTCAAGTCCAGTTGTAATTGTCGATAATTTTTCCATAATCGGAATAAAAGTTGGTTTCGGCTTTGAAGTGCCTTGTTCGAATAAAAAGCGATCTGGAATCTCAAAAGAAAATCCATCCGAGGTGACTTCCATGTTTTCTATGTATTCCTGCAACTGATCCATCACAAAGGCGGAGATCACTTTGCTTGAATTGAAATCCAAAATATTCGGTGTCTTATCTGCTGGTTCCATAAAACTTTGAATTGCTTTTAATGGTTCGTTCATCAGATCCATAAAAAGTTTTTCTAAAGTGATTTCCACTCCGAAATTTTGAAAATTATATTCGATCACAGAAGGTGTAGAGAAATAATCAGAAATAGCTTTTTTTGTGTCATCGCTTTGACCAAGCAGCCACATTACTAGAAAGAAGGCCATCATCGCCGTCATGAAATCTGCAAGGGCCACTTTCCAGGAACCCCCATGATGTCCAGCTCCAACGACAATCACTTTTTTGATGACGATCATCGGTTTTTCTTTTGCCATAAATCCTACGCAGCCTTTTTAATATCTTTAGTTGCTTTATCAATTTCGCTAAATGATGGTCGTTCTTCTGGAGTAATTGATCGTCGTGCGTACTCAACACAAACAATTGGCGGCGCTCCCCGCTGTAAAGCCACCATGGCAGCTTTGATACATCCCAAATATCGACCTTCAGCATCAATGTCTGCTGCCATTTTCACAGCAGCAGGACCGATCATACCGTAAGCTCCGAATACACCGAGCATCGTTCCAACAAGTGCGGCACCAATGAGGGCTCCGATTTTTTCAACCCCTTCTGTCAAATGGGCCATCGTTTTTACGATACCCAAAACCGCGGCAACGATTCCCAGTCCAGGGAATCCGTCTGCCACCATTTGCACAGCATGTTGAGCGGCATGTTCTTCAGAATGAATTGCTTTAATATCTGCATCTAATAAATCATCAACATCGTAAGGGCTTAATTCCGCCGACAATGTTACTTTCATGGTGTCACACAAAAAATGAACCGCGTGATGGTTGTGCATGAAACTTGGATAAGCTTTGAAAATTTCACTTTGTTCTGGATTTTCAATATGCTTTTCCACTCCTTGTGGGCCTTCTTTTCTGAAAACTTGAAAGAGCTGAAATAGTAATTGTAAGAGTTCGACATAATCTTGTTTCTGCGGACCCTTTGCAGTTAAGGATTTAATGGCAAGCTTGATCCCCATCTTGATTGTCTTCATTGGGTTTGCAATGATGTAAGCACCCAGTGCTGCACCGCCGATGATCATCAGCTCGATGGGTGCGGCTTTGATGATCACGCTGATGTTACCACCTGCGATGATAAATCCGCCAAACACCATGGCAAAGACTACTATGATACCGACAAATCCCATGAATACTCCTCAATAATGACGTCGACCGGAATACCGTCTACGAAGGAGCTATCGGTCTCGTTTCGATATTGATGTAGAGTCTGGGGCGCATTCTTCAGTCCGTGCAATAGTTTCTGGACAAAAATCGAGTTCATTGACTATGCTTACAGGATGAATGTTCTGAAAATATCGGTCTTCGTCTGTGGCCTTTTTCTAATGACGACAGGTCTAGCTTTGCAAAATGAGACAAATCCCCTCATTGCAGCAGCTACCCTAACACCTCATAAAATAGATCTTCATCAAAATGCAGAATTGAAATTTAAAATTGAATTGCTCAAGGGTTTCCACGTTTATGAAGAATCTTTACAAATTAGAATTCTAGAACCCGAAGGTTTTCTTGTTTCAAAGACCACGATTGAACCAGTTGTTGATTTCTTTGATAAAAATTCCAAGAAAAAAAGGCGTGGCATCAAAGACACAGCAACACTGATCACAGTGATCGAAGCTCCCTTAAGCTGGAACAAACCTCATTCTGGAGTTTTGCAAGCCGAATTGACTTATCAAGCTTGCACGGAAAATTTTTGTCTTTTCCCAAAGACCATTCTTGTGAGCTTACAAGATTCA
This sequence comes from Pseudobdellovibrionaceae bacterium, assembly GCA_046318875.1. Lineage (GTDB taxonomy): Bacteria > Bdellovibrionota > Bdellovibrionia > Bdellovibrionales > Bdellovibrionaceae > JBKCTJ01. The sequence goes on from JBKCTJ010000180.1 coordinate 8,576, forward strand.
ATCATCGGGAAACAGCCAACTCCCCTCAAAGATTATTTATCTTCTAAAAATTCAATTTTGGAAATTTTGAAAGAAAATTTTTGGTTTGGCCTGTTTGTGATTTTTCTGGGTGGGATTTTAACTAGCTTTTCACCCTGCATTTTTCCGATGATTCCCATCACGATTGCTGTTCTGGGGCAAAACGCTCAAAGCAAAAGCAGGTTACAAAACTTTTTAACTAGCGTTTTTTACGTCTTGGGCATCGCAATGACTTATTCTTTGCTGGGTTTATTTGTAGCTTCTACCGGAGCTTTGTTTGGATCGACTCTGGCAAATCCTTATGTCTTGAGCGGAATTTGCGCCATTTTACTTTTAATGGCTTTGGGTCAGTTTGGGTTATTTGAGATTAAAACTCCCGCTTTTATTTCAAAAGTGGTGACAAGCAAAAAAACTAGACAAAATTATTTTGGTGCTTTCATCTCGGGATTGATATCAGGAATTGTAGCCAGTCCCTGTGTCGGACCAGTTCTTGTCGCTTTACTCAGTTACGTCATCACACTGAACAACCCTGTTTTAGGCTTTGTTTACCTTTTTGTGTATGCACTGGGAATGGGAACAATATTTTTGGCCTTAGGACTTTCAAATCAACTTTTGAAGCGCCTTCCAACTTCAGGTGCTTGGCTGGATGTGGTTAAAAATGGTTTGGGAATTCTGTTGCTGATCGGTTTTTATTATTACTTAAGCCTTTTAATACCTTCAAATTGGTTTGTGCTAGCGGCAGGTTTGGGAATTGTCCTTTTCGCTATGCAATTTGGGGCTTTGCTGGGATGGAATCATCTTTCGAAGAAGGAAAGGATGATTAAAAGTGGGATGTTAGCTCTGCTGGCTATGGGTTTTATTGTGATGTCTGATGGCTTTCTCAAACTGTCGGTTCACACACTGAATCAACCTGACGTCTTTAAGCAAGCAGGTTCCAAAGAAACGCTTTGGCAAGAATTAACCGAAGAGTCTTTACAAAAAGCTTTAGCCAGTGGAAAACCCACCATCGTCGATTTTTGGGCCAACTGGTGCGAAGCCTGCTTGAAACTGAAGAGCGAAACCTTTGTTCATGCTGAAGTTGTGAAGCGGTTGCAGAGTTATAACTTGCTTCAATTCGACGCAACCAAAGATTCCCCAAGTCTAAAAGTGTTCCGCGATCGCTACGATATCAGCGGATTACCCCACATTTTATTTTTTGATTCTTCCGGGAAGTTGCTCGAAGCTTATTTACTTTCCGAATTTGAAAATTCAGAAAAATTTCTGAAGAGATTAGATGCCGTAGAAAATAAAAGTCACTGATCATTTGCTGATTGACGCCATCCTCTTGATTTCTTATCCTTTTACGGTGCTACGCATATATCAACTCATCCGTTTTTTACAAGATTCAAACCCACAGAGTACCCCTGTTCGGCTTGCTTTTTACAATTATTTGAAGTCCGAAGTGGATGGAAATGAACCTCTGAGCCAAAAGCTATTGGAAGATTTTTTTGGACAATGTTTAGAATACCCACACTGGCTTGCAAATAAAAACCATTTAGGTCGCGAAGTTTTTCATATCTTACAAAACATAAACAGTTTTTTTGTTCATCAAAGTTTTGATTTTAAAAATCTGCGGTTTCCACAAGACATGCAAGTTTTTGAAATCGAAAACCCTAAAGACATTTTACAGGCATCTGAAAGATACATCGAAACCTTATGTGGAAATTTAGATAAATATCGAATTGTCAGCGATACATCAAAACGGTGTTATGGGTTAATTGCCCGCACAGACAGAACCTGTGAAATTCACCAGCTTGATCGTAAATTCACTTTACGTGATGGACTGTTGCAGCCTCTTCGAAAAGATATCGTTTTGCATTACGATGCAGATTTCAATTTAAAGCAGGAAGTTGTGCAGTGCTGTGAAATAGCACCTTATTTACTGTGTTATTTCAAACTCAACAATAAGAGTTTAATCTCGGGATCTTTACTTCGTGGTTATGTTTTTCAAAAGCTTTCTGAATTTGCAGCCATTCCCATAGAGCAATGCGGAAGGCTTGAAGAATACGTCCGCAGACTTGAAATGATTTTTTTCGAAAAAAATGAAACTTTACGTCCAACCCCGCCAAATCTCAGTTCGGAGACTCTTGAACTTGATCAGGTAGCCAACCAAAAATCAATTTCCAATCAAGGTGAATTTGAAAACCTGATTAGCCAAGCTGAAAGAGCCCTGAAAACTTCTTTTCAAGAAGATAAAAATCTTTCTCTGCTTGTAGAAAGGTTTAAGACCTATGTCCAAAGTTCGACTCAATAGATTTCTTGCTCAAGCTGGTATTGCGAGTCGTCGCAGTGCTGATCGTCTTATTGCCGATGGGTCCATTTCCATCAATGGAAAAAAAGTTTACGAACTAGGAATCAAGGTTGATCCAAATGTCGATAAAATTTCCCTGGACGGGCGACTTGTACACAACGTCACAAAAAAAATCTATTTGGCCTTCAACAAACCCAAGGATGTCTTAAGCACAATGAGCAATGAAACGGACAGCAGGGCTCACATTGGTGACTACTGTGCTCATTTGCCAACCCGCGTATTTTCCGTGGGACGTTTGGATTGGGATTCCGAAGGTTTAATTATTCTGACCAACGATGGCGACTTGGCGAACAAGATCATGCATCCAAGCAAAGAAATAACTAAAACTTACTTAGTCAAAGTCAACGGCAAGCCCGAAGAAAAACACATTCAAAAACTTCGCACGGGTGTTTCAATTATCGGTGGAAAAGTATCCGCAAAACATATCGAGCGTATTCAATTGAAAGACGGTTCCGAAAAATATGATTGGTTCAAGATCATCATTACCGAAGGTAAAAATCGCCAGATTCGCCTGATGTTTGAAAAAATTGGCTTTGATGTCATGAAACTTCAAAGGGTAGCTATCGGAAGATTGCGATTAGGCACCCTTGATCGGGGTGATATGAAGGATTTAACAGACTTGGATTTGAAAAAGATCTTTCAAGCCGATGACCCTGAAGAATTGAAAGTCAAAAAGTCTGCTTATCGAAGAAAGCCCCTTGTGGCTGCCAGACAGAAAAAAGCAAAAAAACAACTTAAAAAAATCAATTTTGATACTTTAAAATAAACTGATTTAATTTATTTTGAGAATTGCAGTTCGTACTGCACAAGATGGCCTTCATTGAAAGCCATTGGCAGTTTTGAAGTTCCCTCGCCAGGGTCCACATCGCTTAAGAACAAAGATCCCGTGAAGAATCCATCCACGGGCCACGTCTTTTCTATTTTTCCTTTATGATTGATCAAACAGACTTTGGCCTTTTGGCAGAAAAATAGAAACTTTTCATCTTGAGGTGTTTTGAGAACGACGGGACTGCTGATCTGAAATTTCAAATCGGATTCCTGCGTCCAAAGAATGTCCCCAGTAGATTCTGAAAGTCCGTACATTTTGCCGCCCGAGTCTGCAACGAAGACAACACCGTGTTTTTTGGACAAGGCCGGACTGACTTGAGACTTGTTTTCCAGCTCTGCTCGCCACGCAAGTGCCCCAGTTTTATGATCTACTTTGAAGATCTCATTGCCCCAGGAGGTAATATAAGAATGTCCTTCATCAACCCAAGGAGTGGACTTGATATGCCCTTGAATATGAGTTTTCCAAACTCTATGACCCGTTTTGATATCAAAGGCTTGGTAGGTGCTGTTGTTCGCTCCCAATACAAGTAACCCAGTCTGTGGATCATAAGCTGGTGAAGAATGAGCTTGCTCACCCAGATCTGTCGACCGCCACTGCAGCTCACAAGTATCCTTGTGCATACTGATAAGGTAACCACCTGGCTTCATTGTTTCTACAGCAATAATCAATTGATCTCCCACAATTAAAGGAGATGCCCCAATGGTCTGTCCTACAATTCTTGACCACACGATCTTTCCGGATTTTTGATGAATCTTATAAATACTTCCTCGATAAGATCCAACATAGACAAAATCCCCTTCAGCTACTGCTGTGCTGTGAATACCTCGAGTTGAATCTGCGGTGTAAAATTTCCAGTTCAAGTTCCCATTTTTTTTATCATAACTGTAAAACCAGGAATTATCACCTCCGACAAAAACGGAATCTTTGTGAATAATTGCCGATGCTTTCGAGGCACTGTGAACTCCGAGATTCACTGGATCAGCACTTCTCCAGATTTTCTTGATTGTAAAATTAAAATGAGGCACTGAAAAAATCGCCTGACGAGAGTCGTTTTGTCGATAGACCGATATTGCAGATTCTAAAGACGACGCAAGATTTTGATCAGGATCTTGCAATACAATACATTGTCCGACCATAGTCGCATATCTTGGAAACAAATAATCTGAAGTCAACAAAGTTGGATTTTGTCTTAAACCCAAAACAGTCACAAGCACAACCAAAGCAGCGAAGATGCTCATCGGAGTCCATTTTAAGGTTGCCATATTCGACCTAAAATTGAAATTTTTAATGGACGAGTACACACTTTTAAAAATGTCATTTGCTCTTGAATTTCAAAGTGACTGCTTCTTTTAATTTGATGATCAATATCCATATCGATAAAGTCTGCTGATTGACTTAGATTTTTGCAAGTTCGCTGAATATGGTGATAAACAATCAATGGATCACAGCGAATCCTCGCAGCCATAGCTGTAAAATCAGGGGCATATTCCACAGTCATGTTTTGTTTTTCGATGTAATATCTCGTGTCACAATTAGTTGATGCATCAAACATATTCAAAGAGATAAGACGTCCTCGACCAGTCAGATCCGAATGAGTTTCAAACAACAAGGGATAGAGCTGACAGAGAACAAAGACAGTCATCACCAATCGACCGAACCAACTGACTGGAAACGAGAAAGCGCTTCGATCCAAAATAAAAATTGTTAAAATGCAAAACATAACCAATGGGAAAAAATAACCAACGATAAAAAATGAAAATATGTGGAAACAAAAAAGACTGAGCAAGGCAAATTGATAAAATCTTTTCCAAGGAAGAAGCAAAAACCAAACAATGATAAATTCTAAATACAAAACCAGAAACAATAAAATCTGGGTGACCTTAGGTCCAAATGGCAAAGTGGTATTCAAAGCAGCTCCTGATAGCCACTCTGGATTTACCTTTAAAAGCCCAGGTGAAACATAAAACAAAACAATAAAAAGTTTCAGTGTGTTCAACTTTTCAGGAATAAAAAGAAATAATAAGACAACAACGTGATGCATGTAATGGTAATTGCCCATCATACGGTAATCAGAAATATGAAGCATGTACTTCACCAAAAAAAGAATGACAAGAATGGGATAGGCCAGTCTCATTTTATTTTTTAAAAAAAGAATTGCTCCAGCCATACTCAAAACGATTGTGAAGATTAAAAAAACTTTAAAGTATTGATGAATAAACTGAGAATAACCCTGGCAAGATTGAAAAAAGGTCCAACACATGTAAGGCTGACGAATTTCCGAATTTCTCCAGAAAAAAGCAGTCAAAGCATAAATACAGCACAAGAAAAAACCGTAAATTTGCAAATGTCGACTTGATTGAATTTCAAGAATATTTTTTTGCAAAAAAGAAATGATTTTGTTTATAACCATTGGACATCTATAAATTGCACGTTAATTAACTGGGCCTCTTTCAGAATTGATTTCGGCAATGCGACTCTCCGAAAAACACTATCAGTAATCATCGCATCGTTAAAGAGGGAATCATGAAAAGTCCCATCTTCAAACACAACATTTGAGATTTTCGCCGCCCCGAATTGATTAAAAGCAAATGAAAATTTTCGGAATTTCGATGCTTTTATCACCGCACCAATAAAATTTGAGCGAGCCGATGAGAGATCATCAATCTTTGTGTCGGTGATGGAACCACTGTTGAAGAAAACACCATCGAATTTAAGCTCTTTAATATGACTTCCTTGAATTCTAAAAAATCTCATTTTTGAGCCATTGAAATTCAAACTGTCGAAATTTCCGTTTAAATAGGAAATGTTTTCATTCGCAAAACACTCTCCCAAAACAAGATTAAAACCTGCGCAAGTCTTGGAAGTGGGAGTATACGAATACAGTGTGTTTGTCTCGGCAAGACAGATCTGTTTGAACCAAACGACAAAAAACAGAAAAGCGCAACGAGTCCATATTTTCTTGAAATACTTGATGCGATCAGCGGACATGCTTTATGTTAGGTCGACTCACTGTCTGTGTAAAGTCACATCCAATAAAAATTGCTTAATCCCGCAAAACTGCATTCTTTGAATGTGCTTGGGTCTCTTATTCCTTAGGTGGCCATTGAAAAAAATTCAGCACCAAAGTCCGGATTTTACCGGAATGACTTTATTGATGGGATAAACGTGACGATCCCTCTATGAGACACAACTGAGAAACAACTGATTCTGCAGTTTAATGTGTACGCCGAACAAGGATGTGAGCGGTGAAAATGACAAAAATGCATCAACTTCAAATTTCCATATTTTTTGCTCTGCAATTGATATTCTTTAATAAGGCAATGGCAGATGATTTGACCATAGTTGGTGTAAAAAGGAATATAACTCTAGCTGACGACGAACCTGTTTTTCATGATTTAATTGTCAACACGGGCGAAAATGGTGGAATTAAGAAAGGCCAAATTTTTACGGCTTTTAGGAGAGTTGGCATTCGTGATTTCAGCGGAGTGCAAAGTTACGGTGAAATCGACATTCCTGTGGGTGAGATCAAAATTTTAAGTGTCTATTCGCGCGTAGCTGTTGCTAGGCAATTAAAACTTTATTCCCGTGAAGAAAATCCAGTTTTGGATGTTTTCGGTTTGATGAGCGGTGACCGCCTCGAAGCTAAAAAATAGATAAGCACTTGCAGGAATCTCGATCTCCATGCTAGTCCCTTGCCATGTCAAATTACTTCAGGCTTTCCGTGAGTCCTATTTTTGTAGATACCGAAGACGAAATTAGCCAAATCTTTTTTGCCCATGGGGCCGCGGGGTCCAGCGAAAGCCTTCAGTTTACACAACCGGATTTGACCTATGAACCTCGAATTATGACCCAAAGAATGAAAGCTCTGGATTTCTTTTTTATGGAAAATCCATCAACCGCTTTGTTTGAAGAAGTTCGTGAAAAATTTCCACAACTCACCCTGACCCAGTACCAAGAGGAACAACAAGATTGGATGGCTGAATGGAAAAAACACTTCAAAGCATTTGCTTTGGTGAAAGATTTTTGGGTCGTCCCAAGTTGGCTTGAAATTCCTCTGGAAGCTAAACAAAGTTTAAAAATTGACCCTGGAATGGCATTTGGGACGGGAACTCACGCCACAACTCAAATGGCAGCAAAATTTATTTATCTTTTACAAAAACAATATCCTGCAGAATTTCCAAATTGGGACGTATTAGATGTCGGAACAGGAACTGCAATTCTGGCGATGCTTGCTGGAAAATATGGTGGACGTCATGTCATTGGAATTGAGATCGACCCCGAAGCACGGCGAGTTGCAAGGGAAAATATTGTTTTGAATGACTGTGAAAATGTCATGATTATCGATGATCAAATTGAAGATTTCAAAGGCCATCATAACATCGTCATCGCTAACATTGTGGACGGCGTTTTGATTCGTCTGCGGGAAGACCTTGCCCGAGCGACCCTGGTCGGTGGTCATTTGTTTGTGACAGGTATTTTGCTAGAACGCGAAGATCATTTTTTCTCGCAGTTTATTGAACCGAAAATTTATGGTTATCAATTCGTGGTTCAACAGCGTCTCGAAAAAGATGAATGGGTTGGCTACTGGCTAACAAAACAGGAAATTTGAATTTGAAAAGGTATTGGACGGATCAACCCTGCAATATCAATGAAGCCCTTGAAATTACCGGGGATCTTTTTCATCACATCGTGGATGTCTGTCGTCATCAGATGGGTGATAAAATTGAACTGATAACATCGGATGGCTTTGCCTTCTTGAGTGAGCTGGTTTTAATTAAAAAAAAGTCATTAACTATGATGCCCCTGGAAAAAAGAAAAATTCCGGATCTGCCCAGGCCCCATTTGATCTTGTACTTGTCCTTTCCTAAATTTCAAACTTTTGAAGCTGTCATCGAAAAAGCTGTGGAATTAGGAGTCACTGGCATTCAACCTTTCTTTTCTGAATTTAGTTTTATTAAATCCGAAGGTAAAATTTCCGAAGAAAAGTGGGCCAGATGGAATAGGATCATCGTCACAGCGACGCAACAATCCAATCGCGGCGATTTCATGAAAATTGAACAGCCTCTGCAATGGTCTGAAGTCATTGAAAAACTGAAATTTAACCCGGATGACCGCAACTTTTGTCTGTTTTCTTATGAAGGGACCGGCGCAGTGCCAATCAGCCAGATTTTCAATAAAGTGACTCCACCTTTAGCCCAGCGGGAAGAAATTCATGTCCTTGTGGGGAGCGAAGGTGGGTTTTCAGCTCAAGAAGCAACTCAAATAGCTGAAATGAATATACAAGTCTGTAATTTAGGCCAGCAGATCTTAAGAGTTGAAACTGCTTGCATGGCACTGCTAGGAATCCTAAAATATGAAAGCCGAGTCATCTAGCTTTCTGTTTCAGCAACATTGTGTTGCCATGATGTGAAGACTCAAGGAGCTATAAAATGGATTTTAAAGAAGATTTTGAATTCAAACCTCTTTCTGAGGGTCTGGGTTTTCATTCACGAAAAAATAAAAAAGATCTTCAACCTGAACAGAATTTCATGGCTGGTTTTGAAGCTGTTGAGACCAAAACAACTCCGGGCAAAACATCGGAAAAAAATTCCGAAAAATCGGCCGGCGGAGTTTATTTTTTAGATCTAGATACAGATACAATGACGGACCAACTTTTTGAGCCCCAAGCTAAAAAATCCTTCGGAACTACCCCTGCACCGGCAATGGTTCAAAATACACAAAGTCAGCAAAATACAGTGATCTCCCCGACTCAAGGGACAAGAAAAAATCAACCTGATCCTAAAAAGACTGTGGATGAAATTCTGCATTCCTTGAAAAATCGCAATCAAGCCTTGGAAAGCCAACTTGAAATCTCAGCAAGATCAAATGCCCCTGGGACCCCAGTGCAGAAACAGGCTCGCAAACCCTTCGATAATAAAATCCTTGGTCCCGCAGCAACTCAGCCAGTGAATCGAACGACAATGGGGACCCTGACCCAACCTTATGGGTTTCAGACGATGACTCCTGCTCTGACCAAAACGGAAATGTCATTTACAGCGGCTTTTCTGGATGGACTTTTGATAGTCGCATCTTGTTTGCTTTGCTTGATTGTTTTGTTATCGATCACTCAAATGGATTTAATTTCATTGTTAACTCAATCAGGACAAACAGAAATTTATTTTTCGACTTTTTTATTATTTGCAGTTGTGGCTATGACTTATCTGACAACGACCCGAGTCTTCTTAGGATCAACTCCAGGAGAATGGGCTTTTGACCAGCAAGCTGGTACTGATGATGAACAGCGAGAAACGCAATATGTACTTAAGGTTGTGTATAGATCTGCCTTAGCGATTGGAACATGTTTTATTATCATGCCAATCATCTCTTTTGCTATGGCGAAAGACGTCTTAGGCGAGATCACGGGCCTTCATCTTTTCGAGAGAAAATAATGTGGGCTTAGTTATTCCCGCCAGCCACGTGCGCGATTTTATGATTGAATTTCGCGAACATCAGCCCAAGGCAAAACTCGTTTTTACAAATGGATGTTTTGATCTCCTCCATGTGGGGCACGTTCGGTATTTGCAGTCTGCTCGGAGCCTTGGTTCATTTTTGTTTGTCGGCGTGAATTCAAATAGCAGTGTAAAATCCCTGAAGGGTCCCAGCCGACCAGTTCAAACCGAAGAAGATCGCGCTGAAATATTATCAGCCCTTGGCTGCGTCGATGCTGTCAGTATTTTTGATGAAGAGACTCCAAAATCCCTGATCTATATGGTTAAACCAGATTTCCTGGTTAAAGGCGGAGATTGGAAAAAAGATCAGATCGTTGGGTCGGACTACGTTGAATCCTATGGCGGTGTGATTAAATCGCTGCAGTTTATCGAAGGCCGATCCACCAGTTCGATGATTGAACGATCGAAAAAATAAAAAAGGGAAAAACTTCGCACAACATTAAATTAATAACGATAACCTAGTTTTATTGAATAGGCGGTATCGTAAACACGCTGAATTTCAGCCACAGCAAAATAATTCTGATAACGTAAATTTAAGCCTGTGAAGTACCTAGCACGATCCTCTGAAGCTACCACAGTTTGACCGTTGGACGTCATCCCCTGAGCAATATCTGTATTGTTGCCAATAAATTTTGTTTTTACTTGCAACCAACCGGCACCCAGATAAAGTCCCCACCACGCTTCGACTTTAGAAACTACAAGATCATAACCAAAGCTATCAGAACTGAATAAATTAGAAATATTTGAACCATGGCCATGCATATCAACAGAAGCTAAATACTTGCCACTATCAAAATCGTAAACCATCCAGCGAAGTAGACCAGAATAATTCTGAATTTCTGATTGTTGTCTCGGCATAGTAAAAGAAATAAAGGCATCAAAATCTTTATAAAAACCTTTACCAAAAGAAAGCTGGGTATAAGATAAATTCCCATTGGATCCCTTGGCACTTCCTAAAGTACTTAACCGATCAACAGGAACAAACTCTTGCTGGATCGATAATTCAACACCACTCCACCCACCCAAAGGAAACGGATTCGAAGAAAACTTGGCTGTGGTCCCAAACCCCAAAACCTGCATCGCAATTTTGCGCTCCTCTGCCGTCATTGCCTTAGGTAACTGAAATCCAAAAGCCGCAAAACAAATCAGCTGAAAAAAAAGAATAAAATGAATTTTTGTAATGAACATAGACGCAAAATTTCTCATCTCCTTCAACATCTCACAATCCCACTAACCCAAGCAACAAAAACGAAGAAAACACCCAGCCTCCTGTTTAGAAAAACCCAGGCATGAAGACTGAAAATGTGTGCTCCTGCGATGGACGAATCAAACCTATAAATAATTATAGTTTGACCTACAATTATTTATCGGTTCATCTATCAAGATGAAAGTCATTAAATTACCTTTTACAAAGACTTTGCTTTCTCAAATGGATGGGCGATTTATCCAGGTTCTCCTTATTGTATTTTAGAAATTCAAACCGGATCCGGACTGCCCAGCAACTTGAACATTATTCCCGGGATTTGGATTCTGCCCGCCACCAAGCTGGGCCAAAATTTGACTAGCAGTCCCGGCAACTTGCATATCTTGGCTTTGCGTCAATCTTTGAATAATTGGAATCAACCGAGCATAACGACTCGTTGTGTTTTGATTTCCTTGTCCGGATCGAAGATCCCTCCCCGAAGGCACTGCTCCTGATCCCGAAAGACCTTGCTGTAAAACTTGAATGGAATAATAAACAACTTTATTATTACTTGAAGACAAGGCCTGCCCCAGAGCATCGATTCGAGATGCTTGCGAATAACCTGTCATTGCCGTTTGAGCCGCAGGACTGACATCAGCATTCAAGTTTTCAAAATTTAGAGCCAACACCGAAAACGATTTTCCACTCGGAGTCTTATTCAGTCCATAAACTGCGACGCCTTGTGTTTCCGATTTCTGACTCTTAATCAAATCTTCAATGACCATGTAGAAACCATCTGAAGTAATTTCACTTTTATTATAAGCAGCAACTAAAAGATCCATATTTTCGCGAGTAGGCTGAGCATTCAATAACGATCTCCACTGATCAGCAGAACGTTTATTATCTTTTTCTTTATCATCTTGAGGCGGTCTTGCAGCTTGTTGCTGCCTGAATGGACCGGCTGGTCGACCCGATTGCGCTGTTGGATAATTGGTTTCTGTCATTGCTGTTTTATCTTCTTCAACGATATCCACTGTCACTTCAGGCTTTTTCGCATCTGCTGTTTTTTTCTTTGGTTTGGTTTTATTAGCAATTTTTTTCTTATCTTCTGTTTTTTTGATTTCAGCTGATTTTTTAGCATCAGCCGCTTTCTTCTTTGCAAAAGGATTATTGTAGTCATAATCAACGTAACGTCCATCCAGTGAAAAATCAGGCGGCAGTTGGGATTGTGGCCGCGGCATTTCGTAATTGATTTCTTTCGAGAAAAAATGCGGATTGCGATCGGAGATTCCCTTGAATAAAGCAAAGATCAAACCAAAAGCTCCGATGACAATCAGAACTACTGAAATTTCAATTTTGTTATCTCTTAAACTCATAAGCACCTCGATACCAAATGTGAGAGCACAGGACGTGCCTATCGAAATAAGACATTGGACTTGAACTCAATCAAAGTGGCTTTGGCGTGATCAAATTGAGACACTTTTTATTTAAAAACCTGCCATGCCAGAAATGCCGCTTTTAGGAAAGCCTTGTCAAAACACTAGACAGCAACAGCCGCAAAGCCTAATGTTTAAAGGCATGGCGCGAATTCACAAGGACCTCCCCTCGACATGGCTCAAGTATAAAAATGGTCTCTGTGAAGGATGTCACTCCGGTTGTTGCACGATGCCAGTTGAAATTAGTTTAGATGATCTAGTTCGCTTAGAGTTGGTTTCTCCGGATGATCTTGAAAATTTATCTGCAAAAAGAATTGCAAAAAATCTCTTAAAATCAGGCCACGTCAAGAGTTACCGTACTGATTCAGGTCTTTTTACTTTAGTTCAAAAATCCAATGATGATTGTTTGTTTTTAAATGAAAAACGCCTGTGCAGCGTTTATGAAAAAAGGCCAGGCGTCTGTCGCCAATTTCCTAACATAGGTCCACGCCCAGGGTATTGTCCAGCCATCAGAAAATAAATTTTACGAAGATAGAAATTTTCGATAGCGATAGACAACTGTGCAAGACAACAGAAAAAACAAACCCACACCAGGACCAAATGCGATGGACAACCAAAATCTTTCACTGTCCAAAGAATTCAAAACAGTCAAACTGATGATGGGTCCAGTTACAACCAAAGTCATTCCCCTTGAAACTTTGGAGGTCATTTTCCAAATCCCCAAATAGGATCCCAAGAGTTCTTCTTGTTTGACTGCCTCTTTAACTTTCACTTCGTTTGTGAAATAGATTTCCAGTAAAACCGATGATCCACAGAATAATCCACCTAGAAAAGATGCAAAAAAGTAAACAGCCCATACTTCTCCCGCCGGAAGAAGGGGATAAATTAATATACTGCTGACCCCAAGCAAAAAAACTCCCCAGTTTAAACTGCGAATGATTGAAAATTTTTGTCCTAACCAAACCCACAGGGGGATGGAGAAAGTAAAAAAAACTAAAAAAATTAAAAGCACATTGCGAACTTCACTTTCACTTAACTGAAGTCGCTCGCGATAATAGTAAAGTGCCAAAGAGGAGTTTAAGCTCATGGCCACATTGGCAACAAAGTATGCTCCCAGAATCACCAAAAATTTCTTATCTTGGATAATCTGTTTAAAAAGTTGAACGACAGAATTTTGCTGAGAAAAATGTGAAGATCTTGAGACATATTGAAGTGAATTCCTATTCATTTTTTTCAGAAGCATCGCCGAGAGAACTGAAATGCACACAGTGAAAACTAAAAGCCCGCTCAGTAACCAAGACGATGGATTGTAGGGTTCCATTCCTTTGGCTAAATAATATCCAGGGATTGCAATACCCAAAATTGATCCAAAATTAGCTAGGCCCAATCGAGACGCAATTAAAAAGGACCTTTCTTTTTTAGATAAGGCAATTTCACCGACTAAGGACAAATAAGGCACACTCATTACCGTCAGTGATGAATTCAAAAAAATACTGAGCAAACAAAGGATAAAGATTCCAAGAATTGAATTCGGATCAATTGATAAATGAAACAATAAAATAAATGAAAGCAAAGAAAGCAACAACCCCACAAAAATAAAGCTGAACCGCTCACCTTTCCATATTTTGTAGCGATCACTCCATACTCCAATCCACGGATCCATCAAAGCATCCCAGACGACTCCCAATGCCATGGCAAAACCCACCCAAAAGGGATCAAATTTCAAAGTCGATTGCAAAAAAACAAACAAATGAACACGAATGAAAACATCAATGGCCATCATTCCTAGCTCGCCCAGACCATAACCAATTCCACATAAAAATTTAATTGAGTTTAGCTTCATGAGCTCGACCTTTATCTGGAGACATTTCAACACCGAAACTTCCGCATGACGCTGGATGAAAAGCCAGTTAGCATTCTATAATGATCTCGTCGCAAATCAACGATCAATTTAATCACGAAAGAAAAGATCATGAACGATTATTCGATGAGATTTGCAATAAACTCAAGGAATTGAGCATCAGAAATGAAGTTTCTTTAAAAAAATCGGTGCAGGCGCAATCCCCAGAATCAGTGGAGTCCAGTATGGAACAAAGCGAGAAGTTTGAAAAAATGCAATCACAGATCCGACGTTTTCAACAGGATCTAGTTTCTGTAGAAGGCAGTTTGATTGATAAAATAAAATCCATTGAATCCTTGCAACACCACCAAGTTGATATCAATCAACAGCAAAGGTTGCTGTCCGACCAACTTCACACTGAACGACAGATTAATGTGAAGTTAAACTCGGACCTTTCAAAATCTTTGGAAATCAATCTTCAACTTCAATTGGAATTGCAAAGTTCCAGAAATCGTTTCCAACAATATCAAATGGACGAAAAGAAATACAGCTCCAGTCTTTTGGATAAATCTCAAAATTTACAAAAAGAACTTGAGCTGATGACGGTATTGAAAGATGAAACTCAGTTGGAATACACTCGTGCAAAGAACGAATTCGCAGCAATGAAAGCATCATTTGAATCCAACAATGAGAATCTGTTGGAAGAAACCGAAAACCTGCGCAAAGAAAACCAAGAATTAATGTCGCAAAACGCGTTACTAAATTCTGATGTGGAAAAGATGTCTTCCGCGATGAATGAACTTGAAGAATTCAGAAAAAAACAAAACGAAGCTCTGAAAAATTTGATGGAAGCTGCCGAGAAAAAAATCATGGACTATAAAATGGCCCTGGATAAGAAAACTTTGGAAGCCCAGGACTATTACGGACATTTGCAACAAACTGTGACCCAAGTGGCTTTGCTGAAAAAAGAAAACTCCCAGTTACGCGATTATGTAAATCGGATGAACCAACAAACAGCGGCACAGCGAACGACTTAGATGTCCTTGGCTTTACTGATCGTAGCCCTATTCCTTGGTGTGGAATTAAATAGAGGCAATTCAGTTACCTTGTCGGAACTGCAGGTTCGACGCAATCTGCAGTAGATTTTGCAGTAAAATTTCTTCCCGAAATTCGATTGAAGGCTGGGATCTGGCCTATAACTTCTTCGGCTTTCTTTTGAATGTCACCAAGGTACCCAACATGTTTCTGTGCATCTTCAGAAAATCTTGCATAGGCTCGATCCAAAAATTCAGAATCACTAGGCTTCGCTGACTGAAGAATTGATCTCAACGGCGCAACCAAATTCATGGCTCCTTGATTCCCGTCAGGACCAAAAGCTCCCAATGTTGCCAAATCTATAAATCTTTGCTGGCTACTCACATCGGAAATACGATTGCTAGCTAAGACCGGTCGAATTGTTCTTTCCACTATATTTGCTCTCGTATGGGCAAAATATAAAAGTGAAATCATCGTATTTGCCGCAATTCCATTCGAGGAACTGATTATATGACACCAATTGGATTGTCTTAAATCTTCCATCGTGGGCGTAGCTGTTCCTGTTTGGCCCCGAGATGAATTTGACCGCGATGCGCCTTCCAGTCGACTCTCCATCTCCATCACGGGACGTTTAAATATCAGACATGCAGGACTCATGTTTTCTTTAAATCTTTGGTAAACGGGCGTTGTCCCGGACAAAACTTGTCTAGCCGCAATTGAAGTGAGCTGACCAACTCCGATCCCACCACTATATGCCTTGTAAAAATGATATCCCGATTCATTATTGATTTTACGAAAAACTATTTCCGGATTGATAGGTTGATCCAGTTCACCCATGCAGGCTAAGGCCTGATTCGTAACAAAAGCAATATGGTCAACCAATTCAGGAGTTATGCATGGACCACGATTGGCGCGTTCTGAATCTGTTTTACCTGGAGTAATATTTCGTGGTTTTCGATCCAAAGGACTTTGACAAATAAAACCCTTGGTCCCATTCGTTCGAGTTAATGCAGCAGCGATGCATTCCGTCCGAATGCGTCCTTGATTTCGCATTGTTTCCCCGTACCGAACCAAATCTCCAAATTGAGCTTCAATTCTGGCTAGTCCTGGCGCGGCTGAATTTCTGTTCGTCAGACACGCAGGCGTGTGATCCAAGGTCCTTATCCGCCGATTTGGATTTAAGTTTTCGTTTCTTATAATTTCCGCAAAAGGGCTTCGAACAATTTGGTTGTGAAGGGCATTGTTTTCCGGTCGACCACTGTAACAGGTATTGGGATTAGCATTAGCAGTAGGATTGGGGTTAGGGTTAGGGTTTCGATTTTGTCCCCATAAAAATGAAGACCACAGCAATAAGCAAATCAGAAAATACAGCGGGTTTATTTCGCAAATCACAGATTCGATTCGGCAAAAAATACAAAGGGACTAAGTGAATTCGAACATTAAATGAGACTGGACTACAGATTCTCGACCAATGTCACAACAAAGGTCGAGAAATAATTGATAATTTCCTATTGAAATACCGTCGCGCTATTTCCTAAATCCATGGCAAGAGCCACTGCAATTTTAGAAAACATTGCCGAATGTTTAAAATTTGACGTGGAAGAAATCACGTCTGAGCTTGTATGAATTTTTGAATTGGCACCTTTGAAAGTCGATTCAAAGGGCATAATTGTTGGAAAGCCTTGGCGAAACCAGGAGGCGTGGTCTGAACAACCATAACCGCATTTGTCATCTACAATTTTTCCACCAATGTAAGTCGCATTGATTTGCTTCAAATATTCACGCATCGACAAGGAAGTAAAATCAGTCATAGATCCCAAAACAAATTCACCTGATCCTGGAAACAAGGTCATATCCAATTGTAAAACACCGACTACTTTTTTATTTTCAGCTTTATAAGCTTTTGCAATTTCTGCAGATCCCAACAGACCTGATTCCTCACCAGCATACCAGAAAAACTCAATAGTCCGTTCGGCCTGATCACCTTGGGACACAATCTGCAAGGCTTCAATTAAATTTGAAGATCCCGAAGCATTATCATCAGCACCCGGAGCAATCATATTTGAACCCCAAGAGTCTTGATTAATAGAATCCATATGTCCACCCAAAGCAATAATTTCTTCAGGTCGAGTTCGCCCTGGCAATCTGACTCGAATCGAATTTTGTGGAGTGCTTTTGTGTGGGATCATATCGATTTCGTAAGGAACTTTTGAATTTGCTAACAATTCTTTGAGTCTTAAAACAAACTGATCACCAAATTTATTTGGTTCCGGCGATTTGTTGTAACGATTCGGAAAGCTTGCAAACCATTCCACGTTTTTTTGTAATCGCTCGGGACTGACTTCGTTGATGGCGCTCACAATATTTTCATTTTTTTCTACTGTGATATCCAAAGGAAGAATTGCATTTTGAGCAGCTTGCACAGCTTCCAAAGACTCTAATATATTCTGAGGAGTCCGCTGAGCCAATGTGTCTTCATCTAAAACTTCAAAAACACCACAGCGACCAATACGATGATTGGCTTCATGCATTCGGTACTGCATTTCTGGTGTGATCACCGCATAACCCACATTGGTCATTTTGGATTCATACATCACAGGAATTTTTAACATTCGCAGCAAAGGCAAATCTGCCAACACAGTTTTGTATTCAAATTTTTCATAATGTCCAGGATGGGCATTCAAGCTGGCTTGAGCGAAAAGGACTAGACCAAGGCTAATTAAAATTTTCATAGTGACCCCCACCCAAAAGCTTAGGAAGGGCGCCTCACATTGAGTATCATATTTCTGTCAGGATCCAGGAAACTAGATCTAAGTCGATGGACTGTCCGGAGTCTTCGGGAATGGAGCAACTTTCGCTACAGGCAACATTGAAAAGACCGCCATTTTTAAGTAATTGGATTGGGGAAAGCGAGCCCAAGCCGGATGATCAAATGAAGGTCCACCCTTCATGATCATTTTTCCAAAACGGCGCGCCATGGACATTCCCTTCACAACACATTCTTGAAAATCTTCTTCGGACAATAAACCGGAACAAGAACAAGTGACCAACATCCCATCGTTTGCGACCAAGCGAAAAGCTTCCGAATTTAATCGAATGTATGCTCCTTTGCCTTTTTCCAAATCTTTTTTAGCTTTGATAAACCCGGGTGGATCACAAATAACAAAATCAAATTGCATTTCCTTAAAATGATCAAGCCCTGACAAGACATCCACTTTATGACAATGAATTTGAATTCGACCTTGTAGACCTTTGGCAGTCACTTGGGATTCGGCATTGGATTTTGCTCGCTCCAAGGCACTTGCAGATACGTCGACTAAATGAAAGTCCACTTCAACATCAGTTCTTGAAATGGCATGCACCAATTGGGCTGACCAATGACCAACGTAACAACACAAGTCCACAACTTGAATTTTCTTTTTCCCAAGAACAGAACCTTCAACCAAATTGCAAATACGCATGATGTTTTCATGTTGGTCTAGAAAAAAACCTGTCTTTTGGCCTTCATACAAATCACATTCCATCAATAAATTTCTGGAATCAAAAGTCTGCAATTGAATTTTGGCTTTGTTCGGTTCGAATTCACGAAACGTTTTTACAAAACGTGGCATTTCAATACGCAGGCCTTCTTTTTCCCTGACCTTCACATCATTTCGAAGCACCAGCCCTGTTCGCTCCCAATCCAAAGGCAGCAAGCCCTCTTCATGGGCTTTCATTGTGAAGGTTTCAAAAACTTTATAGACATCACCCAGCAAACGATCCATTCCGTAAGTCAGCACCTGTAAAGCAAAGATCTGAAATGACTTTTCACCTTCAACAACGTGATACAAATCGCAGATCAAACCCGGCATCAAATCCGCTTCGCTAAACACCATTCGGAATGAACCTGTTCTGGAAAACTTTTTTCGCAGCCGGAGAGATTCGAGTAGACGGCTGACCAAAAACTCCTGGCTCCAAATTTGATCGCTTGCTACAAAGCTCAGGGCACGCACGGGGATTTGGGATTCTAAATTCATATAACCATAGCAAAAGAATTCATTATGGGGCGTCTGGACTTCAACCAGATCACCTTGGGGACGCTGCTGCGGAATTTCCTCAAAATCTTCTTTGAAGATCCAAGGAAAAAAATATTTACGTTTAAAATAAGCTGATTTTGTTAAAACAAGTTTCGTCATTGGATTTCCGATATGCGCAAGGATTTTGGCCGAGACTTCACTAAAAATTCATCCAGGTCAAAACCTATATTCATTCTCTGAAATAAAGACAGTGAAAACAAAAAGTCGTTGGTTTAAAGATGAACTTTAGCTGCGCCATTTCAGTTCGGTCTCGGGAACGGGATGTTGAAAGGGTCGGTTTTCTTTTTGTGATTCGGCCCACTCTTTTTTCAAAGCAAAATACCATTTCGCTTGGGTATCAGCATCTTTGATCAACATCAATGACGGATCCCATTTCAGACCATCTTGTTGTTTCGTTACTGCATCCATATCTTGACCTAGAAAATGATCTGAAAAGATTTTTAAAAACGGTTTAAAAACGCTTAGTAAAGCTTGATCCCAGAATGCCAATTGAAAAACTCGCGTTTCTTTTTCAGAAATTGGAGTCAGTGCCGTAAAGGAATAAAAATTCTTTTTTCCGGAAAGAATATGCTCGACGCGAACACTTGGTAAACAAAATGTGATTTGTGTGGAGCGGTCTCCGCCAAAAATTTTGTATGCTTTGGAATTTGCAGATGGACGATGTCTGCGCATTTGAAAACCATATTCCACTGGTCCAAATGCCTTCTTTTTTTCAAGAATCGTTTTTTCTGAACGCCACAACCAACTTTTATGAACAAATGGTCCATGGGCTGGATCCATCAATCCGATGACAGCATGATCCAAATGACACGGGAAAATCACGACCGATTCTAACTTTGGAGGAGTTTTTAAAACCAATTCCTCAAAAAATGGTTTTGCAGAATTTTCATTGGTAGCGCGATTTTCATCTGGAATAAAAACCCAAATAATCCCGGCGACTTCATAAGTTTTATAATTTTTAACACGTATTTTTTTTGTGTCCATTGGCTGATCAGCTGTCAGAGAAGGAATTTCAGTACACTCACCTGAACAATTAAATTTCCATCCGTGATAAGGGCATTCCACTTGATCATCCACAACTCGTCCGTAAGAAAGCGGAATTCCCCGATGGGGACAAATATCACGTAAAGCATGAACCACTTTCTTAGAATCACGGTAAAAGACGATGGGCTGATTTAAAATAGTCTGATGTTTTAAAGAATTTACTTTTAAATCAGAACTTAACATACCGGCATACCAAACATTTTTAATAAAATCTAAAGTTGCTGACATCGAGCCTCCGCCAGTTTCAAAGTATTTTCCAGCAATACGGCGATGGTCAACGGCCCTACACCACCGGGAACGGGGCTGATCGCAGCGACATAGCCATCCAGTTCTGAGAATTTCACATCTCCACAAATTTGCCCACCTGTCCCTGATCCGTGAATTCCAACATCGATAACAACTGATTTTTCAGAAAATGCCGAGCGCCCCAGAAATTCTCTTTTCCCTGCGGCCACAACAACAATATCAGCAGCTCGAGTGAAGTTTTCTAGTTTTTCAGTTTTTGAATGACAAACTGTAACTGTCGCATTTTCTTTTAACATCAACATGGCCATTGGCTTTCCGACGATTTGACTGCGTCCGATGACCACCACATTTTTCCCAGCAACCGCGATCTTATAAAAGGCCAACATCCGCATCACCCCTGATGGAGTGCAGGGATAAACCAAAGATTGATCTTTGAAAATCTCGCCTGAAGATGCCGTTGTAAAAGCATCGACATCTTTCATGGGATCAACCAAATTTAAAACTTTTTCAGCGTTTATTTGTTTTGGAAGTGGCAACTGAATCAAAATTCCATCGACTTCCGCATCAGCATTCAACTGTGAGACTTTGTTTATTAATTCAGCTTCAGAAACTGTAGAAGGTAGTCTTATTGTTTCTGATTTGATTCCGACTTTCTCGCAAGCTTTTCCTTTGGAGCGGACATAAACAGCACTGGCTCCATCCTCACCGACCAAAATGACCGCCAGTTTCGGTGACCTTGAGTATTTTTTTGCGAATTGTTGAATCTTGTCGGTCACATCCGACTGAATTGCTTCTGCAACGGGTTTTCCCAAGAGCTTCAAAGTTTTTGATGATTTATCAGAAGACGCTGAGGGCTGTGAGGTATCTGCAGGCACCATTGAAGTTTCTCCATCTCATTAAAAACTAGTCGCTCTGACCCTGAACTTGAAGCAAAACTCAGGAATAATCAATATTTGACATTGACCCTTGGACAGGTTTTTGACTATTTTGAGCCAACGGTTCATGTTGCCATTATTTTGATGTCTATGAACGATTTCTAAGGAGCAAGTCGTGGCTGAAAAAGTAAAACTTTCGAAAGACGGGAATTCCATCGATTTCGTTCAAACCGAAAACATCCCAACATCTTTAAAAAAATTCCGACAAAGCCCTGAAATTGAAGGCTTTTATCGATTCATCTTTGAAAATGATTTACAAAAAGAAGCCTATGAAATCCTCAGCCGCATTGTGCTTGAACGAAAAGCGAAAAAGGCCCAAGCGAAAAAAGACATCAAAGATGCAGCTAAAGCCGAAGCAGCAGCTTCTGGATCCCCTGCAAAAGGCAAAAAAGACGCAAAAGCTGTAACCCCAGCGAAAAAAATGGAAGCTCCTAAAAAAACTAAGCACTAGGTCTTTCTTGTCTGTTTCATAGTAAATTTTTTAGAAATCCGATGGGGCGACCCTCGGATTTTTTTTATATCGAACAAGCTTCAATTCAGGTTGGAGAGAATCTGATTTTGCAATGGCCCTTTGCAAACTTCCAATAAATGAATTTGGGAGGTTATCAACTGCAAAGGAATTCTATTTATGAAAACAAATTTCAAAATTTCTCGTTCTGTGAAACCCCTGAACCAAAGTGGACAAGGTTTAATTGAATATTTGATTCTAGTAGCAATTATCGCTGTTGCCACCATGGGAATTGTTCGAGTCGTCGGTGCAAACATAGCAGTCCAATATGCAAATGTCGCTAAAGCCCTCGGAAGCGGCGAAAGCAATCAACTCAAAGCCGAAAAAATTGAAGCGGGTATGTATTCAAAAAAGGATCTTTCCAATTTTCTAAATGGAGCTGGCAAATCTGATCGCCAGAGTTCCGGTGACGAAAATTAAGCAAGAAAACGCAGATCGCTTTTCTCAACAAGGTCAATCCGTCATTGAATCTTTGATCATGGCAGGCTGCTTACTGCCCTTGATCTGTGGTTTTTTCCAACTGATGCTATTTTTTAGTTACCAACACATTTCCAATTATTTAGTTCATGAAACTTTAATTTGTTTGCAGGAAAATCAAACACGGCAAAAAGCAGCCTATTTGAAGTCGCAATTTGAGGTGGCGAAGCGTTCCGGTCAAGAGTTGATTCTTCAGCTGAGCGAAATACGAGAGCTTCGTCAGGCTGAAGCGCTTCTTAAAGGAATCGCTGGACTGGAAGACCGTGTTCAAG
>JBKCTJ010000181.1:0-16829 GCA_046318875.1 Pseudobdellovibrionaceae bacterium
ACGACTCACGCTGGATTTTCCAGATGCTGCGGGCCCGTCAATGGTAATCACAAATTTTTGCGCCATTAATTTCGCCATTCTGTCAGGACTTGCCCAAGGGCTTTTAAAGCCGCAGCATTGTCTTCGGGTTTACCGATGGAAAATCGCATATGGGTTTCTAAACCATAATTTTTGACTGGTCTTAAAATGATTCCCTTTTTAAGTAATGCCAAATCAACAACCGAGGAATCAAAACCAGTATCAAACAGAATAAAATTTCCAGCACTCTTCCAATGGCGCAACCCCAATTTAGTTAACCCCTCAGCCACTTGAATTAAACCATCCCAAGTGATTTGCTGTGTTCTTTTCAAAAAATCTAAATCCTCTAAGGATATTTTAGCAGCTAATTGACCAAGATGATTCATATTAAATGGCTTTCGAACACGATGATAAAGATCAATCACTTGGCTTGGAGCAACCATGGCGCCAACTCGAAAACCTGCTAAGCCATAAGCTTTAGAAAATGTACGAGTTACAATCAAATTTCCCTGTGCTTCAAAGAGACTAAAGGCTGACTGGTGGGAGCTGTCATTCACAAATTCGTTATAAGCTTCATCTACAACAATCAAAACATCGTCGCGATGTTTTAGTCTTTGAAGAAATTTTTGAATGCGTGTTGCAGAAATGAAATTTCCTGTTGGATTATTGGGATTAGCTAAAAAAATCATTTTTATTTTATCGTTTGAAGAGCTTTCAAAGCGATGTGCCAATTGATCTAAATCTACTTCAAATTCAGAATCTACCTCTTGTTCAATGACCCGAATTCGTGATGAATGAGCAGAAACTTTATAGGCAGCAAATGAATACTTCGGGATTAAAATCGCATCGCCTTTTTCACAAAAAATACGAATCAAAAGATCAAATATTTCATCTGAGCCATTTCCTAAACCAACACAAGCTGCTGGCCAGCCCCATTTTTCTTGAATTTTGTGAATCAATTCAAATCCGCTTGGATCAGGATAATTGTGGGCTTCTGAAAAACCATCAACTAATGCACGCATCGCCAAAGTCGAAGCCCCAAGGGGATTTTCATTGCTGGCAAGTTTAATGACTGACTGTAGACCAAATTCGCGTTTTGCTTCGGAGATAGGCTTCCCAGGCTTATAGGGAACAAGATTTAGGATCTCGGGAGATACTTCCATTGATTTTTCTTTCTAAGCTCATCGATCGCTTTTTAGGCTCTGATTTTTTTCACCGTTGGTCTTAACTTTATTTTTTTCCTTTTCCTAGAAAAAATTTCAGACACTATGAACCTGATGACTGAGTTTGCCAAAAAAGCTGCAATTCAACCCCACTCTTCACAGGTTGTGTTGACTTCTGTTTTCATGGATCGATATGGTTCCTTTCAAGTATGGAATTGAACAAAGCTGACTTCATTTTTCGTTTGAGTGAGCACTTTTTAGAGGCTCATTGCCAAGTCGACCGAAAATCCACCTTTTCTGTCTATTACTTACCAAAGAGCCCACTTCCACAATCCCTTGCACTCTTCGCAAAACAGTTGGCACAGAATACTGCTAAAGAAAAAACAAGTCCCAACATAGTGATTGATCTCCCCTTTCTGAATTCTTTGCTCAGCTATTCCTTAGGTGGAAGTGTGGCACAAATTCGCACGAAGCAAACTGATGCGATTTTGAAATTGAGCATGGGGCCAGCAAACAACGTGAATCAAAACGAAGATGGCAATTCAAATCGCTCTTCAGTTCTGGGAGCTCAAAATTTGACTCACGTTTTATCTCAGGAACAGATCAAAAACTTGATCTATGAGTTACCAACTCTTCTGGAACAACTCAAAGCAAAAGGCGCAAAAAGAATTGTCCTGCATGTGACTAAAAATGAAATTTCACCAGAAACTTTTGAAAAATTTGCCACTTTAAGCAAGGAATTGTCACTGATTGCATTCCCTCAATCACCTGAATTTTTGGATTATCCTTATTTTTTTGAAAATTTAATTGATGCAAGTTTGTGGGGAAGATATCTCGAAAATACCCAAAACTTCATCGATCAGATTCAGCTTGTATTTCCGGACGCCAAAATTTTCTACGACATCGACCAAAAATTGAATTTGATTGAAAAAATAGACACCTTTCTACCGTCAAAGCTTTTAAATCACCATCGATTCGAAACAATCAATACAGCAAACATGGTCTCAAATAAAAGTATTCTCTACGTAGGTTTAGAAAATTTGAAGTGGATCAAAGACTCGACAGAAACACCTGGAACATTGGCGTTCACTTCGATGTTGCATTTGGATCAACTCAAACAAATTGATTTTATCGATACAAACTTAAAGATGTCTCCAGGCCCTGTTTGTTTTGGCAGAGGTTCTAAACTAATGGTTTTAGACTTTTTGATCTATCAAAAAAAGCTCCAAGGCCACTTGCTTCAAATCTGCGGTGTCGATTTAGAAACAAATTTAGTTAAAGTCGAAAAGGCACTTCAAAATTTGTGGCGCTTGTCTTCATTTCGTACAGAGACATTTTCAAAATTTTTACAACATATTCAAATTCTTGTGGATGAACACTTTCATATTGAATCTTTGCTGTTTGAGTCGGACCAAATGTGCGGTCCCTTCAAGGACCTTTTGCAAAAATCGAGGAGCTCATGAACAGAAAATTAAGCCTTTTCTTTTCTCATTCGCACTTTGAAGACTATAACTTTGCTGTCATGGATTCTCAATTTCGTACTCTTTGGAGTCATCATAACAATCCAACGCTGAAACTTCACTTATCCCTGGTCGCTGAAAATTTTCTAAAATTTATTAAACCGAATAAAAATGAAATGTTTTGGTCTAATTCCAATCAAGTGGGCTCCCTTTCTACAAATTCCCATCTGTTTTTCGCTCGACTGATGACAGTCGGTGATGAATCCGTCTTTGTAGTTTTTGACATGACTATTTTTGGCTTCAAAGCTTTTCCTCCCGTACCTTTAGAGCTGAAACCAGATTTAAACCATCAGGGATTGACCATCAATCAATTGGCAACGCAATTCTCCCTCGGCGTTCAATCTGCGGAATCAATCAGTTCTCAAATTCAAGAAATTCAGAATAAGATTTTGTTTTTTATCCAACTTTGTTTATCTGCAGAAAAAAAGTTTAAACTTTTCTCTGGCAGAGAAGAAATTTTCACCGAGCAAAAAAAGGTGATAAAACACAAGTTTAAAGATAATCCTGTCAGTACTGTAAACCAACAGCAGTCCATTGATGGCACTTTAGTCAAATTGCATTTGATCGCTAACGAAGATCAAATTGTCTTTGATTTTAGCCAAACTCAGATGAAAAAGACTTGGGGATGGCCTGAATCTTTGACGAACAGTTTATGTTATTTTTTTGCTAGTCAGTTTTTTCCTATTCAAGATGCTCATCACGCAAGCTTTTCATTTCTGAAAATCATTCATTCTCAGCAGTCACCGCTTGCGGCCAAAGATTTTTCTTTCGACGAAGAACATCCCGCACTTCAAAGTTTTTTCTTATTCTTGACAAGAGCACTAGAGGCCACGTCGAATCGGTTTATTTGGAAAAAAGAAAATCAATGGGAACTCATGGCCGATCGCCAAGTGGATTTATTCATTCCTCATGAAAAAGGGAATGCATTGATTAAAATGAAAATTCCGTCGGCCTTCAAACAAGAAAATGGTAGGATCTCGATTTTTCACTTGTCAAAGTGGCAACCTTTTTCAAAGCTGTTACAAATTTGTCCTGAATGCACCGTTCTAACTGATCAAAAGATGATTCAGTTAGCTTTACCGCCCACAGTGCAAGTTCTTGGATGGAAAGGTCCATCTTTTGCAAAATCGACTCGCAATGATCATGGAGTTCACCTAGAATTAACTTTGCCAAGTGGAACGAAACCATCATCTGAACTCAGATAAAATTCACAGAATTTTGGCACCGGCTTCGATGAAGCTTTGTTTTATTTTATCGCTGTGTTCAATACTGTTACATTCTAGGACAAAATCGATCTGTGTTTCGCGCAAGAAAAGACCCGATCGGACACGGTCATGATGAACTTCTAAAACATTGGCTCGCTGATTGGCAATGGCTTGAGTTAATCTATTTAGATTTCCGGGCAAATCATCCACAATGGCAGAAATCCGAACAATACGCCCCTGTTTGATTTGCCCGCGCTCAATAATTTTCGAAATGATGTTCAGATCAATATTTCCACCGCACAAAAGCACACAGGTTTTTGCACCAAGATCCAGCTTCCGATTCATCAATGCAGCCATGGCCGCAGCGCCAGATCCTTCGGTCACAGTCTTGGTTCTCTCCATTAAAAAAACAATGGCTTCAGCAATTTCATTATCATCAACTGTCACAATGTCATCGACGAGTTTTGAAATAAAAGAATCGTACATCACTTTGGAAGGATTTTTTATGGCAATGCCATCTGCGATTGTGGAAATACGGCCCACATTTTTAAAGGGCTGATGATGAAACAAATCAGACATCGATGAAGCTTTGGCGGATTGGACTCCGTATACTTTGATACTGGGTTTAATTTTTTTCATTGCGGTGGCAATTCCACTAATCAGTCCACCACCACCAATGGGGATAATAATACTATCCAAATCAGAAACTGCTTCCAGAATTTCAATTCCGATGGTGCCTTGGCCAGCAATCACAAATGGATCTTCATAAGGATGAACAAATGTCAGCCCTCTGGATTTTTCTAATTCTTTAGCATGCTCAAAAGCTTCATCGTAAATATCACCGTGAAGAATCACTTCGGCACCATAGCCCCTTGTTGCAGAAATCTTGCTCAAGGATGCTGATGCTGGCATAACAATGGTGGACTTTACTTTGGCAAGCGAAGCACTTAAAGCCACACCCTGTGCATGATTACCAGCACTGCTAGCAACGACTCCATTTTTTCTCTCTTCTTCCGTTAAATTCGCAATTTTATTAAAGGCACCACGAATTTTAAAGCTCCCCGTCTTCTGCAAATTTTCAAATTTCAAATAAACCTGGGCAGGCACAAAAGCCGAGGCAGATTTTGAAAGCTCAAGCGGAGTATGGTGGACGAATCCTTTAAGATTCTTATAAGCAGCTTCGATCTCAGAAATAGTGACTTTCATAGCCAGATTTGATGACCGAATTGACCTTTTGTCAATTCGGCTTATTCGAAGAAAAGACCAGCAAATTTATTTATTCCCAGTAGGAACAAAAGCCAACCAAAGGCGGATATTCCTTCAAAGGTAAAATCGAAGTCGGTTCGTTTAACTTTTCCAACATAGCTTCGTAGGGTTCCACTAACCCCATGGCAGCTTCTTCATCATAAAAATGCATAGCTGATAAATGCTGCCGACAGCCAGTGCAGGTTCTCACGATCCTTTGTTCTGCACAGACCAGTTCGTCGCAAATATGGCAACGCCGGTAGTGCGTTTTAACGGGAGTTTTTTTCTCATTCTGAGACATCGTCCACTTCTCCAAACTCCCCACATTATAAAAATTCTTGTTGAACACCACACCCACCATCAGTCTGAAGGAGGCTTATTCAGAACACAAGAGGCGAAAAAGCGACAGTTTTGGTGTCTAAGAATTGACCGTCTCGAAATGCTTCCAAGCCCTTGATACTAGCAATGAATCACATCGCATAACGACTCTATTCAACAAACTGTCGAATTGAGTTTCAGCGTCATTTATTTAAACTGATGTTTAAACTGAAGAGACGATCTCAAAAAACTGACTTGGCTTCAGAGAAGCACCGCCCACCAGAAAACCATCCACATGAGGCAATCCCAAAAGACCTTTGGCATTGTCAGGCTTGACGCTGCCGCCATAAACAATATTTGTTTTTAAAAATTGATTTTGATCAAGCCATGAGCGCAAAGACTGGTGAACTTCCGCAACTTGTGCTGGAGTTGCCACTTGCCCAGTTCCTATGGCCCAGACGGGTTCATAGGCCAGGTCAAAAGAACTCAATCCCACAGCAAGGAGGGGCTCCAACTGCGAAACTAAAACTTTTAATGTTGATCCGGCTTCTCTCTCTTGCAGAGTTTCCCCAATACAAACGAGAGGTTTCATTTTACTCTCAAGTGCGAACTTTGCTTTTTCAGCAACTTGCAAACTGGTTTCACTGAACAGAGTTCTGCGTTCACTATGGCCAATCAAAGCCCACTGACACCCGAGCTCACTGGCAGCAAGCAGGGAATTTTCTCCGGTGAAAGCTCCTTCGTTTTTTAGCCAAAAATTTTGCAGGCCAAATTGAATGTCATGTTTTTTTTCAGTTTTTTTCAACTGATCAGCAACGGCACTCAGACTCAAGGCCTGAGGAAAAAATACAATTTCATATCTAGAAAAATCGAACTGATATTCTAAAAACTCTTTGAAATACTGAGCACTCTGGGAAGGTGTGTGAAAGAGTTTCCAATTTCCTGCAATAATTTTTTTCTTCATGATTGCTGTCTCGAACGCAAAACTTCAAGGCCTGGCAAACGATCCCCTTGTAAATATTCAAGGCTCGCTCCACCACCTGTGGAAATGTGACTCATCAAATCTGCAAACCCAGAAGCATGGGCTGCTGATGCAGAATCACCGCCACCCACAACTTTGATTCCTGGACTTTGACCAATGGCTTTCGCGATAGCGAATGTGCCTTGTGAAAACTCCTTGGTTTCAAAAACCCCCATGGGACCATTCCAAAAAACAGTTTGAGCCATTTTAATCGCATCTGAATACAGCTTTTCAGTTTTTGGCCCGATATCAACACCCATCATTTTTTCACGAATGTTCGCATCGATGGTCACTTCGAAATGAGTATCTTTAATTCCCGTCGAAACTCGATGATCAATGGGCAGCAACAAAGTTTTAGATCGTGCTGAAATCCGCTCGATCAATTCAGCTGCGTATTTTACTTTGTCTGCTTCAACAAGGGATGAACCCGTTGTTTTGCCCATAGCTTTTAAAAATGTATAAGCCATAGCTCCGCCAATGATAAAACCATCAACAATATCGATCAATTTTTCAATGACTTCAATTTTATCTGAAACTTTGGATCCCCCCATAACTGCCAAATAAGGTCGCCCTGGATTAACAATCAGCTTATCAAGAAAATTAATTTCTTTTTCAATTAAAAATCCAATTCCCTTTTTTGGCATCATTTCGGGCAATGCGTGAATCGATGCGTGGGCTCTGTGGCTGGCACCAAAAGCATCATTGATATAAATCTGGCTGAAGGAAGATAAATACTTTGCAAGTTCCGGGCTATTTTCCGTTTCGCCTTCGTCATACCGCAAATTTTCAAGCAAAATGATTTGATTTCTTCCTAAGGTAAGTAGAACTTGCTTAATCACTTCAGATCTGACTTCTTCCAAAAGGATCACTTCTTTTTTCAAATGTTCTGTTAAATAAAGGGCGACAGGTTCCAAAGAAAAATTCGGATCGTTTTCCTTTTTTGGCCTTCCTAAGTGGGAAGCAATCACCACCTTTGCTCCTTGTTCGATGGCATAACGAATCGTCGGCAAACTTTCCCGGATACGAGTAGCATCACTAATTTTTTTTAAACCATTAGGATTTTTCTGATCAGTTTCCAATGGAACATTCAGATCCAAACGCAAAAAGACAACTTGGTCTTTCAATTCAAATTCAGTGATTTTCTTTATGCCTTTCAAGCCAAGCATCAGAAACCCACCGTTTCAATGTGCTTAATCATATCGATCATTCGGTGTGAGAAACCTGTTTCGTTATCGTACCAAGAAAAAACTTTGCCCATGTTTGAACCTATGGTCATTGTGGATTTCAAATCGATGATGGAACTGTGAGGATTCCCGTTGAAATCAACACTGACCAATTCTTTTGATTCAGCGTACATGACGCCTTTCAAAGCACCCTTTGATTCACCAATCAAAGTTTCGTTGATGGCCTGAACAGTCATAGGCTGAACAGATCTGAAGGTTAAGTCCACTAAGCTAACATTGGGAGTAGGAACTCGAATGGATATTCCATCAATTTTACCTTTCAGTTCAGGTAAAACCAAACCAACAGCTTTTGCAGCACCCGTTGTTGTTGGAATCATCGATAAAGCTGCAGATCTGGATCTGCGTAAATCCTTGTGAGAAGAATCCAAAATTTTCTGATCGTTTGTATAGGAATGAATTGTTGTCATTAATCCGGATTCAATTCCAAATTTTTTATGAAGAACCGAAGCAAGCGGAGCTAAACAATTTGTTGTACACGAAGCATTCGAAAAAAATCGATGTTTGCTATTGTCATATTTTTGATGATTGATCCCGTAAACGAAAGTTTCATCCACTCCATCTGCAGGAGCTGATATAAAGACTTTCTTTGCACCACCAGTGATGTGTTTTACATAATCATCTTGGTTTTTCATCACGCCTGTGCATTCCAGCACCAAATCAACACCCCAGTCTTTCCAAGGAATGTCTTGAGGATTTTTCGTCGAAGAATAATTTATTTTTTTTCCGTTCACATGGATTTGTTTTTCACTGGTTTGAATTTCTGCACCGTAAATCCCATGGGTGCTGTCGTATTTCAACAAATGGGCAGAACCTTCTAAGGAATCTAAATTATTGATCCCGACAATTTCAACTTGATCAAAGCCTGCACGAAACAGGACTCGTCCGATCCGACCAAAACCATTGATTCCAACTCTTATTTTTTTCATTGTCTGACTCCTGATATTGAGCGTGTGGAACGCGCGTTTTTAGAGGTTCGAAGATAGTGAACCTCAACCACAGAGTCAAAAATCAAATTAAATCAGCTTTGAAAACAGCTTTTCTGCATTGCTATTGGTCACACGCTGCAGGTCTATCAATGGGATCCCTTGAAGATCTGCAACAGCTTGAGCCGTGTGCACCACAAAAGCTGGAGTATTCGATTTTCCCCGCTGGGGAATAGGTGCTAAAAAGGGGGCATCAGTCTCCACATGAATGCGATCTAAAGGCAATTTTTTAACGGATTGCCGAAGGCTATCGGCATTCTTAAAAGTCACAACACCCGATATTGAAATGTTAAATCCCAAGTCTAAACATTGAAAAGCCAGCCATTCTGAACCAGTAAAACAATGAATGATCCCCTTCACATCCCCTTTGAATTTCTTCAGGATTTCTACGGTGTCCGCTTCAGCATCCCTCGTATGAATTTCCACCGGCATTTTTAATTTTTTAGCTAAGCTCAGTTGTTTTTCAAAGGCTTCAATTTGAATGTTTTTTTCAGAATGGGTATAATAATAATCTAGCCCGATTTCCCCTACGGCGATGACTTCTTTTTCTGTTGCATGGGTTTCGATCCAATTCAGGACCTCATCAGTTAAAACTTTAGCTTCATGGGGATGGACACCCAAAGTGCAAAAAACTTGGGGGTATCTTTTTTTTGCGATTTCTAGAACCACTCTATGATCTGCCGGTTCAGTTCCAATGGTCACAATTCGATTCACATCTGCTGCCAAGGCCATTGCAACAGCCTGATCAACACCTTCGGGCAGTTTATCTAAATGCGCATGCAAATCCGTCCAAGCCATGTTTTAAACTACCAAAATCATTTCAGACTCGCAACCAAACATAATTTATAATAATCTAGCCATGCGGGGGGAAAAATATGACGACCACAAATCAAAAAACCGATATTGCCTCTACTCAAGACAACTCACAGACCACTTATGCGACATTTCAGGAATTTTGGCCAAAATACCTTGAAGAACATTCAAACCCCATCAATCAAAAGCTCCACTTTATCGGAACCAGTTTTGCGATATTTTTTATTGTGTTTGGAATGATTCAATCGACACCGGCATTATTTATTGCGGCTGTCGTATCGGGATATTTTTTTGCCTGGGTCGGTCACTTTTTTGTTCAGAAAAATAGACCTTTGACGTTTCAATATCCTTTAAAAAGCTTGATTGCCGATTTCAAACTCTACGGTCTGTTATGGAGATCTTTTCTTCTTAAAACACCCTTAAAATAAAACACCAGTCAGACTGCGAATTTAGTTTTGAGTGGAAAGCTTTGTCCAAAGCCCTTCAATTTGTAACACATCATCAGGACGAAACTTCATTTGACGGCGAATCTGCAATAAACCACTTAAGAGTTGATCTGATTTCTGACTGCTCTTCGGACTGCTCTTCGGACTGCTGTGACCACCTGACTCTGCATGCCCCTGATCATTTTGTAGATCTAACTTCCATCCCTCTAATAAAAGCTCTTCCCAAGCAGTGAGCAAAAATAAAAAATTTTCCTTATTTTTCATAAATTCTCGCCAACCGGTCTCTTTCATTAAAAAGTCTTCTGTGAAAAATTCATTCAAAAACTGCTGACATTGTGCAAATCGATTTTGGTGTTCGACATCCATTGTATCGACAGCTTTTCCAACTTGCCCCCGTGCATGAGTGAAGGCAGCTTCAGACAATGACGGAAAAATCTGTTTCATTTCATTGAAATCAAGTGGCTGAAACA
Organism: Pseudobdellovibrionaceae bacterium; assembly: GCA_046318875.1. Taxonomy (GTDB): domain Bacteria; phylum Bdellovibrionota; class Bdellovibrionia; order Bdellovibrionales; family Bdellovibrionaceae; genus JBKCTJ01. The sequence goes on from JBKCTJ010000181.1 coordinate 10,447, forward strand.
GAATGATTTGGCAGCGAGAACGTATGGTTTTTAAAACTTTAGAAATCTGAGAAGTAATGAGAAAAAAATACAAACCCTCTGGTGGCTCTTCAAGAGTTTTCAAAATAGTATTTGCAGCTTGCAAATTCATTTTTTCAACTTGATCGATAATCACAAATCTTTTTTTTGTTAAAGATCGCAAATGGATTGAATTGAGCAATTTTTGAATTTCATCAACTCGAATCATTTCTGAAGCAGGTTCAATAATGGTCACGGATACAGATTGGCCATCGAAGATTTGTTTGCACGAAGGACAGACTCCACAAAACTGATTTCCAGAGGGGTTTACGCACAAAAATTTTTGAGCAGTTTGAATGGCTGCTTTTTTTTTACCAATTCCATCGGACCCGCTTAAAATAAACGAAGCCGACATTTTTTCTTGAACTCCGCGGCATATGGCGTGGACTTGATCGCTATGACCAACAAGACTTTTAAGCTCCAAGGCTGTCGCTTTGTTTTTTAAGTCAGCCAACCGATGTCCTGACATTTCTTTTTCAGCAAAAGATGCATTTACCGAGTTTTCACTTCAGCATTTAAAACTAACCACTTTCCGGGGTCCATAGTGGCTTGATGCAAAAAACTCTGTCGGACTTTTTCATTAAAGTGATCTTCTTAGGCTTCAATGCGATCAGCGTCTTCACCTGCTGCCGTTTGTCTGCCAGATCTTCGATTTTTTGCTTCATTGACACTCAAATCCAGCAACACTGTTAAGTCAGGCTGGAGGGAATTGGTTGCAAAACGATTCAAGTTCACAACATCTTGATAGGAAATACCCCGCGCGGCTCCCTGAAAAGCGAGGGAACTTGCGGTAAAACGGTCACAAAGAACCCAATCCCCTTTTTCAATATGGGGACGGATCAATAAATCAACATGTTGAGACCGACTTGCTTGATACAAAAGCAATTCAGTTCTTGGAGTTGGCGGCTCGCTGGAATGCCTAAGGATCAAGTTGCGAATCTCTTCCCCCAGGCCTGTGCCTCCTGGTTCCCGCGTTCGGACATAGGAAATGCCCTTGTTTTTGAGATCGTCCTCAAAAACATTAATCAGAGAACTCTTTCCGCTACCGTCCAAACCTTCAAATACAATAAATGGCATAGTGCTAAGTTATGACAGGTCTCATTTCATATTGACATTTCTAATGCTTCGCAAAAGAATCGGAGCTTTTCGAGGAGCTTTATGGAAACACTCATTACGGTTATTCACTTGATTGCTGCAGTTGCATTAATTGGTTTGGTTCTGATCCAAGATTCCAAAGGCGGCGGAGCCCTCGGCATGGGCGGCGGCGGAGCAAATTCCCTCCTCGGCGCAACGGGTGCTCAAACTTTAGCAGCCAAAATGACTCGTGTTGTAGCCATCGTTTTTGCTGTGACTTGCTTAACTTTGACTTATTTTATTACTACGAAAAATTCTTCAGTCATTGAAGGTCGAGCGATTCCAGCTCCTCCTGCATCTGCACCGGTGGAAACTGCGCCTGCAGCCGTTACACCAACTGCACCTGGAACCACTCCTGCAGCTGAACCGACAAAGTAATTTTAAAAATGAAAAGCACAGCCGCCTTTGTCATCCTTGGTGTGATTCTCTCCGCTATAGGCTTGAGTTGGCTTTTCTTCCAACAACAAACCGAGATTCAAAAAAATCCTCTCGGGCGAGTTGAGCTTGCTTCTGGGAAAGCGTTTCTCAGGAACAGTATTGGAAAATCAAAAATTCCCATTGTAACTACAAACAAAATTCAAAATTTAGACGAGATAGAAACTTTGGAAAACGCCCAAGTGATTTTGAGTTTTCCTTCAGCTTACAAGCTGCGAGTTTTTCCACAATCCTTGCTGATCATTGACCAACAAAAAGATTTTCTTCAAATCATCATCAAACGCGGAGATGTTGTGATCGAAAATTTCGGCGAAGATGGAAAGCTGTTTGTCACCAAAGACGGTGTCCGATTATCTGCAACAGATTATCAATTGGACGTAAAAAAATCTTTCGCGATCCCAGAAACTCCAATTCAGGAACCTGCCCCTGAAACAAAAAATCCCCAAATTCAAGAAATTGACCAAGTGATTCAAAAAAACAAACCCCAATTCCAACGCTGTTATAATTTGTTAATCCAAAGAAAATCTAATTTAAAAGGCGATGTCGTTTTATCCCTCTCCATTGCGCCCACAGGAAAAATCACAGATCGCCAAATCATAAAAACTTTCGCCGAAGACCTCGAATTCAAAAACTGCCTTTTCGAAGTCGTCCAGAGGCTCCAAGTCTCCGCCTTCGCCGGCGAAACACTAACAACAATGATCCCCCTTCAATTCGAATAAAAAAATGCGGCCGGGACGGCCCTCGCCCGCGGGGCGAAGTAGGAGGCATGAGCTGACCTGTTTTTTTCTACCGAGAATAGACTTTAAATCCAAACGCGTTAACCTCGAACTCCTATCGGTAGTCGTTCAAATAATCAATATTCTCCATAACCCAAGGTTCCAACTCATTCTCAAGCTCATAAACCCGCCCATCCTTAACAGTCATTTCTTTGGTAGGCTCCATAGATGGTTTGTAATCTTCACGAATCAAATATTGATCTAAAAAATAACTGCGCAATTCATTATACGCGGAAATACCAAGACTCCGCCGCCGGATCATTTCATCAAAAGATTTAATGAGTTCATCCACTGTAAATCCGTAGTTAAAAACCATATCTTGAAAAACATCGCCAACATCTTTAATAGACAAAATTTTATCTTGAAAAAGATCGAGAGTCGCTTGGAAAGTATTATACGTAGGAAAAGTCCTTCGACCAAATTTCAAATAATATTCAGGATCAGTATCTGTTGCTAAATTGATGTAAATTTTTTCAATGGGATCATTTGCTGGTATCATTTCTTGAAACTTCAAAATAGTTTCTACTTGTTCCCCTGTCACAAAAAAAGAAGCTAATATTTTTCGAATATCGTCTTCTGAAATTCGCCTCGCACAAATATCAGAATAAATATTGTAAATGACTGCATCACTTTCGCTGTCATCGCCCCAACAAATTTGCTTTACTTCAGGATGTAAACTGACTCGCAACTGCAAAAGGGCTTGCAACTTATATCCAACCTGTTTTGTTAAACGCGCAAGACGACCAGGTTTTAAATTTTTTAAATTGTCTTTAAAAAAAGCTCCAAAAGGGTCAATCCCATCATAGGAAAGCTTTTCAAAAATTCGCTCTTCCATCTGCGGAGGTGAAGCCGTGATAAAAAACAAAGGAAAATCCGCTTCTTTCTGCTCAAATTGCTTTGAGAGGGCCTGCAAAAGGGTTCGCGTCCCAGGGACATTTCTTTTAGTAAATGCTTTTTCCAGCAAGGCCTGCATGAGTCCGCTTAAGGAATCAATTGAAGTATCCAGGTAAGTTTTATCCATATCCCAGATGAACACTTGTTTAAAATCTGCCAGTTCCTGGTCATTCAGATAACTGAAGTAAACAACATCCCCATTCATTTCCGAGCGCATTCGCCAATCCACAAGCTTGTCCTATTCCAAATTGACTGCGAAAAAGGATCTGTCAGCTCACCCAAGGGTGTGACATTGCAGTTCTTATATGTTAATCCGCTCTCCTATGAATAGCCAATCGGTTTTGCTTAAATCTGGTTTGAATCCTATGGAATTGTCGACAATGACTTTTGTTTTGATTCAATCGCCTCCCCAATGGCCCAGTGCTCTTGGCTATATGGTCCTCAATCAGGTTTGCTTATATTCTGGATCCCATCCAAATGAAGAATCCATTTTTACCCTCATTGAAACTGAAAACTCCCAGATCATACTAAAAAACCTCCGCGAGTTTTTTCCGACTTTGTCTTATATAGACCTTGCGATGATCCATCAACACTTTCAGAAAAACCAAACCCAGTCTATTTTTAGTCATTTGGCTTGGAGTGATTTTTTTCAATCCTACAATGCAAAACTGAATCTCGATTTGATTGATCTTTTCAAGAGTCTTCTCCAACTTCCATTTTCGGCCAGAACTCATATTCATGAAAAAAAATGGCAATGGGGTGATTTGCAATTGTTTCTTTCCTTAAAAGAAATTTCAGAACCTGCCAAATCTGTATTCGAAAAATTGTTTTCGCTCAATTTTTCTAAATCAGACATGGTTCATTGCTGTGAGCTTGTCATCGAGTGTTTGTTACTCTCGCGCGAGATTCCCGAAACGGTATGGAAATCCAGTGATGTCAAAAAATCGCTCTACCGAATCAGGCATCCTCAGCAAAATGAAAAACATGCTCCTTCGGCTCTGATTAAAAATGTTCAAATACGTCCAATAAGGCAAAACGACCGACAAGGTTTTGAATTTAAATTTTTTTCTGCCACTCCAGCAGAATTTCAACGAACAATTCAAAAAATTCAAGATTCTGAAATGGATTGGAAATAAAATGCTAGAAATACCAATCAGTCAGACCATCATTAAAAAATTTGACAAAGTGTTTATCGATGAAACTTCACGGTCATCCAAAGTGGCTCAACGTGTTTTAAAATATTTCCCCAAAGAAAAAATTGAAATTGTTATTGCAAGGCCAGTTTGGGAAGTGGGTCAACGAGCGACAGATTTTAACAAGAGTAAAAGGCTTTTATATCTGACTCCTTTCACAGGGCAGTTTTTTAAACGTTGTCCAGGATCTAGCCAAAAAAAAGTATTGAATTGTTGTAACTATCATATTTTGAATCTCGCTAGCCAATGTGACATGAACTGTTCTTATTGCTATTTGCAAAGTTATTTAAATGATCCGCTTTTGAAAATTTATACCAATATAGATGATGCCCTTGCTGAACTTCGACAAATGGCGGCGGACTTCCCCGAGTCTCCTTTTCGAGTGGGAACAGGGGAAATCACAGATAGCCTCAGCTTAGATGAAATTTCATTGTATTCTCATGATCTGATCCAATTTTTTGCCGAGTTTCCGAAATGGACCTTGGAGTTTAAAACAAAATCAAACTGCGTTGATCAGTTCCTAAAAATTCACCACGCAAAAAATGTCGTGGTCAGTTGGTCCATTAACCCTCAGCATATCATTTCAAAAGAAGAACACGGAACAGCTTCTTTTCAAGAAAGAATTGCGGCTGCTCAAAAAGCAAAACAAGCCGGATTTCAAATTGCGTTTCACATTGATCCTATGATTTTCCATGAAGATTGGGAAGCCAACTACACTGATCTGGTTCAGCAAATTTGTCAGAATTTTTCACCAGAAGACATTCATGTGATTTCTATCGGAGCTTTGCGTTTTCAACCCGAACAGCGACATATGATGCGCGAAAGATTTGGGATGAATTCTTATGTCACCCAAGCAGAAATGTTTCCAAGTGAAGGTGCAAAACTGAGGTACGACTCGGTTCTTCGGCAAAAAATGTTTCAAACTGTTTATCAACAGTTCAAACAACACAATTCAAAATGGAAAATTTTTCTTTGTATGGAAACACCAGAAACTTGGATTCAGTCTCTGCAATCTCAACCCATGTCCAAAGACGAGTTGAAGGCTTTGTTCCGCCCACTTCCAGCCCTCAAAACTGAATTAAAACATCAAAGTCAAACCGACATTCAATGAAGTCTGCTCGGCATCCGAAATGCTAAAATCACTGCTGTCATCGTATGTATATTTTGTGTGGCTAAACCGTGGCTCAATTCTTAAATTTTGCGACAGAGGCAAAGTCGCACCAACGGTTACAGTATCTGCCTCAAAAGCATCACCAGAAGATCTCAGAGTGGAAGCAGTCGTTTCTGAAACTTGCTCAGAATAATGAGTACGTCTTAAAGAAATGAACGGAAGATATTCAATATCAAGTTCCAAAAAACCCATGATTGAAGTGACGTTTCCTTGACGCTCCTTCGTGGTGGTGGATTCGCGGCTTGCAAGTTCTTGCCTGACATCACCGTCCTCTTTGATTGTATGGGATACATCACCACCCAAAGTTAAATTGATAGCCGTCGGCATAGCAATTCCGATGGAAGGTGTCCAACTGTTCTGAGCTTGAACTGCATTAGCTTCAAACTGGTTAACTCCAGCCTCACGGATAACTTTACCTTGATGTTTAAAGTTGTAAGACAGCCCATAAAACATATCAGCGTATTCAAGTTCAGAAGCGCCCTGGTAAGCTAAATCTAAATTTCCAAGCCCAGTAACATCAGTGCGAATATCTGCTGAAGTTCGTTTTGATCGGACCTTAGATTCTGAATTCACATAAGAGCTGCCAAAAGAAAGCTGCTGCCCTTCAACAAAGGAATAAATCACTCCAAAATTCTGAGAAAAACCCGTTATGGAAGACTCCGATTCGCCCTGTGACGAAGTCACTTTCGCCTTGTAGTTTAAATTTGAAACAGACGTCTGGAA
>JBKCTJ010000182.1:0-3211 GCA_046318875.1 Pseudobdellovibrionaceae bacterium
CAGATGAAATTGAAAAAAGTTATGTGAAACAAGAATTGTATAGAGTCCGAAATTTCCATCAGACTTTGAGTCAAGGTGTCTTCACTTCGCTGCCGTTGATTGGTTTACAGGAAATCACTGGTGGGCGTGGATTAGTTGATCCCATGGGAGCTGAACAAGATGCATTGACAACGGATAAGGTTGTTGACGTTTGGGGTCCAAACGCACTTTTACAACCTGAAAACCGCTTGCCTGCTGCTGATGGAAAACTCTTTTTTGATAAGCTTGGCTCCGTCTATTTGACTGGAACCAGCCATGATGAAGATTCTCCCAACCATCTTCTGTTGCAAGACGGGGATGTTTGTCGAACGATTTGTGAGCCCCAGTATAAATCGCCCTGTGTGCATTTTTGCCCGGCCAGTGTTTATGAGATGAGATCTTCTAATAAGCATCAAGGTGCGTATGAATTACAAATCAACTATACAAATTGTATTCATTGCAAGACTTGTGATATCAAATGCCCTTTCGAGAATATCGAATGGACACTGCCTGAAGGTGGCGGGGGACCAAAGTATCAGGAAACCTAAATCGAGGTTTGGTAATTTGATCCCTGTTGGATTTTGAAAGAGAAATTTTTCTCATTCAAAATCGACCCAAGGTAAAGTTGCCTAGAAGTATTTCTCATCAAAGGGGTATGCTCGTGGCCGAATTTTTTGCTTCTTGTCCAAAGGGTCTTGCAGATTTGTTGGAACGCGAACTTCAAGATCTGGGTCTTCAAACAACACATAAAAATATCAGCGGAGTTGGTTTTGAATCCAATTGGGAAGGATGCTACAAAGCAAACCTTCATTCCCGCCTTGCCAGCCGCATTTTAAAACCTGTTTTGGAATTCACAGCTTATCAGCCTGAAGAATTGTACAATAATATTTTAAAACACGATTTCACAAAATACATTAAACCAAACCAAACAATTTCTATTGATGCCAAAGTTAAAGATTCCATGATGCGCGATCAGCGTTACGTCACAATGAAAATCAAAGATGCCATCGTGGACCAATTCCGATTAAACTGCGACGGCATCCGTCCTGATATCAATTCAGAAAATCCTGATTTACAAATTTATGTTCGAGCAAAAAAGAATCAGTTTGTTGTAGCCTTGGATACTTCAGGACAAAGTTTATTTAAACGTGGTTATCGAAGCTATCAAACCGAAGCTCCACTGAAAGAAAATTTAGCATACGGTTTAATTGGCCTAAGTGAATGGGACGGGGTTCAGCCAATGATTGATCCCATGTGTGGTTCAGGAACTTTATTAATTGAAGCCGCATTGAAAAAAGCGAACATTGCGCCAGGTTTACTTCGTAAAAAATTTGGTTTTCAAACTTGGACTTCTTTTCAAGAAGAAGTTTGGGACAAAGTGGTGACCGAAGCCATGGACGCAGAAATCGAGCAAGACTCTGTTTCATTTTACGGTTTTGATTTAGATCGCAAAGCTCTAGTCGTCGCAAAAGAAAGCGCAAGGCGCGCCGGCGTTGATCACATGATCGACTGGAAAAAAGAACCTGTGGCGAGCATTCAGCCGGAAATCCCAAAAGGCTTTATGATCACAAACCCTCCTTACGGTGCAAGGCTCGGTGAAGAAGACACTTTAAAAGATTTATACCGAGATCTAGGGTTCTTCATGAAAAAGCAATTAAAAGGTTGGGACTGCTGGGTTCTTTCAGGAAATCGCAATTTAACAGAATTTATCAAACTCAAAAATTCCCGACGAATCGAAATTTATAACGGTGCTATCGAGTGCCGGTTTTTGAAGTATTTGATTAATTGATCCGAGAGCTAAAAGGGAGAGAACTTCGGGGCAAAGGCGATTTGCCAGAGATGTACTTTTAATCGCAGGTGGGTTCACGGAATATTCTCAGCTCAGCAATCGACGGAGCTCTTCCTCGATTTGAAAAATTGAAATTAGTCTCGAGTTTTTTAATCCAATGTTTGTGTGTTGCGGACATACAGTCCATCGTTCAACGATGTCTAGATGAAGGCTTTGGCTCAAACTGAGCTGCTTTTCTGTCCAATCTTGCGGAGAAGATTTCACTTCGACGGCAAGCCATTTTTGGTTCGAAAGTGAAATGAGGAAATCCACTTCGACCTTTTCCTTTGATCGCACAAAGTGAACTTCAATTTTCTCACCGCAATTTTGAAAATACCGGACAAATTGAATCAGCGCCAGGTTTTCAACTAAGTGTCCGAAAGAAGGGCTCAAGTAAAAGGGTTCATAGTCTCGCCAACCCTGCATTCGAATGGCAAGGCCCACATCTTCGAAGTAAATTTTCGGAGACTTTATCAAACGTTGATTCAAATTTGTAAAATACGGTTGAACAACACGTAAGAGTCCATTTTGTTCAAATCTGTGTGTCCAATTTTGAACTGTTGTTGATTCAACGCCAACATTTTGTGCAATATCGGAAAAGTTCATCAGTTGTCCAATTCGGCCTGAAATGAGTTGCAGCACTTTACTAAAAGCAGCGGTTTGCTTAATGCCAGATGCCGCAACAATATCTTTTTCAATGAAAGTGGCAATGAAGTCGTTCAAATAGGAAACATATTGAACATCAGGATTTGAATAAAGCTCGGGCCATCCACCTTGCATCATCAATGTTGGCAAATGATCACTTTTGATTTCGCTAATCGAAAGAGTATTGAGATCAAAATAGGATGACCTGCCAGCGAGTGACTCGCCGACAGAATCAGTTAGCAGAGTTTGATTTGAGCCTGTCAACCAGTAGTCAATTTCCATCGCAATCGATTTTGTAGAATTTTGGTTCAACCTATTGAGTTTATATTGATCAACTCTTAACTTTATCTCCGGGAACAGCTGAGGAGCATAGGTCACTTCATCCAAAATAAGGGGCCCCTGGAACTGATCCAAAAATTGCTTCGGGTTTTCGGACGCAAGGTTGCGGATGCTGAGGTCGTCAAGCGAGATTAATTTATAGCCAGGAAGAGAAGTCAGCAAAGTCGTTTTGCCGACTTGCCTAGGACCTTTTAGAATCTTCACAGGCTGCATTGATTTTTTGCCAGAAAGAGTAAGAAAATCCAAAAAAAACCTTTGAATACGCATATTTGACCATTTTTGTCTGGCGGACAGGATCAGTCAAGTCCTGAATTGTTGGTTCACCCTTGCACTGCGATCGGTACTAAAGTTTAAAAATTACGATGTAGGATGCGCTTGCGG
>JBKCTJ010000183.1:0-3913 GCA_046318875.1 Pseudobdellovibrionaceae bacterium
TTTTGAGACAGTTTTTTTTGGGTTTTCATAAGAGGCATGACGGTTAAGAAATGCATCAAGACCAAGCTCTGGGATAGTCAGATCTGGGATATTCAGATATGGGCCTCACAGAGATACCGAAGATTTTTAATTCACTTCATACCAACTATTCAAAAATATCATACATATCAAAGCAACACGGCCGTTGCGTTTTTATCTGCTTTTGGAGAATTTTATGTTTGTTTTATCCTGACCTCCTGGACTTTTCTCATACTTATTCTCATAAAGTGTTCAAGTTTTTATCAAATGATCCGAAAAGAGATGTATCAGGTTGATCCAAAGGATGGAGAGGTAAACAAATATGGAGACAAAAATCTCCACAACTACGAACAAAAAACACCTGCCTCCAGTAAAAGTTGGAGATTTCGTAAAACTTTTACTCATAGTGGTTTCTATTGCTTTGATTTCTTGTCAAGCATCTCCTCCTCCCGTCGTTGAAGAAATAGATAAGACTTTTCAACCAACAATCTCTGGAGGCACGAATGTCAATTTGACGGCTTCTTCTTTGATTTTTGTTGTTACAGGAACTTGTGATCCCCGGTCCGTGAACACAGAGTATTCAACAAATAATCAAAGTACTTGGACTAATATTGGCCCTTGCACGAATGGGACTTATTCTTTTACAGTGAATGTTTTCTCGACTCTCACTGTGAAAGTAAGGTCGAAGACAAGTTTTTCTCACACGAAAGCAAGCGTTGCTTTTATTACATCAACAAATACGACAACCAACGCGCTCTTGAATTTCGTGTCATCAAGCCGCTCGGATTTAGCGAATGTCTCTGAACCAACTCTTTCTTTCACAATGCCAACGTTTATGACGGGGGTTCGAACGAATCCTCCGTCCAATTTCAACATGAACCTTCATCCAACAGGAATTGTCTATGGGCAATAATCGTTGGATTTTTAACCTCATGATTTTCTTCTTGGGATCTGCAGCTTGGGCTCAAACGCCAGGCCTTCTTCCATTCCAAGGTCGACTCACAGACGAATTTGGCAATAATGTAAACTACACTGTGACAGTCAACTTCAGAATGTATCCCCCTGCGGGATCCTGTTACATTTATGAAGAGACACAGACTGTCACACCGAATGATCTGGGTTTATTCTCTGTTCTTCTGGGAGACAGTTCCTACAAAACCTATCCTGCTGGACCCTTAGCTTTTGAGAAAGTTTTTAATAACAGCGTCTCGAATACTTTGGTTGATTCTTGCGCGGGAATGTATACCCCCGCTCTGAACGATTGGAGAAGAATTCAAGTTTTAGTCAACGGAACTTCTCTGCCCGACATGCAAACCATTGCGAGCTCGCCTTACGCCCTTCACTCAAATTTTTTAGGTGGAAAAACTGCTAGCGAGTTTATTCAAGTTTCTGGAAACACCACGCAAACAAATGTGAATACTCTGACCAGCGGCAATGATGCTTCGAGCCTTCACAACCACGATTCGATTTACGCACGCATCGATTCAGGAAACAATTTTGTGGGCCCTATCACATCCAGCTCTGGATTATACGCGTCGGGCTCATCAGGAACCGTGGGCATCGGAACAACTGCAACTCTTGCAGATCTTCATATTCGGAAGAATACACCGTCTTTCCGCATGGAAATGAATGCGGGCTCCGGTGGCAATGGAACGATTGATTTTTTCTCGGGCTCCTCGCAAAGAGCTTCCATCCGAGCCAGCGAAACAACAAATCAACTCGTTTTTCAAACAGGATCAACAACTGCTTTAACCTTGGATCAAAATCAAAATGCAAATTTTGCCGGCAATCTGATGACCAATGGTTTTCTGAGCATGGGTCGTTACACGAATGCTCAACAAATTTCATTGAGAGATACTTATTTAATTCCCTGTGGGTTTGGATGTTTGGGCACAGTGTGGACCAATTCAACTGACAATTCAATGAACTATTGGAATGGAACCACCATCATGACCGTTCCGAAATTCTCACCTGTTTCTTATGTCGCGGGAGGCCTGGTTGTCTCTTCAAACTCTGAACTCTCGGTCCTGGCTCCAGGAGGGGCAAACCAAGTCCTCGGCATGAATTCCGCGGGAACTACGGCCGAATATAAAACTCTCACTGCAGGCAGTGGCGTCACTATTTCCAATGCCGCGGGCAGCGTGACTATTAACGCGACGGGAACTGGCGGAACTGTGACCAATGTCACAAGCGCAAATGCGGATATCTCAGTCGCAACAGGAAGCTCAACACCTGTTCTCACTCTCAATACAGGAACTGCAGTAAATCAAATCGTTAAACTTGATGGCTCTGCCCGAATCCCCGCTGTTGATGGCAGTCTTCTGACAAATGTCGACGCTTCCAGAATCAGTGGACGCAATGTTGCCTCCACAGCACCTTCTTTGGGAAGTATTTTGCGATATAATGCATCCAATGCTTGGGAAAAATTTGATTGTACAGCTGGACAAGTTCTTAAATTCAATGCTGTGCTTGGATGGAACTGCGATACAGATAATATAGGCTCAGGAACTGTGACCAATGTCACAAGCGCAAATGCGGATATCTCAGTCGCATCAGGAAGTTCAGCACCTGTTCTCACTCTCAATACAGGAACTGCAGCAAATCAAATCGTTAAACTTGATGGCTCTGCCCAACTACCCGCTGTGAATGGCAGTCAACTCACAAGTTTAAATGCAACAAATTTATCAAGCGGCACATTGCCAGCAGCAAGACTTCCTGCTTTAGCCGGAGATGTCACATCGGCAGCAGGATCAAACAGCATCACTCTCAATACTGTACCTCTCGCAAAAGGTGGAACCGGACTGACAGCTGCAGGTGCGGCAAATCAAGTCCTCGGCATGAATTCCGCGGGAACTACGGCCGAATATAAAACTCTCACGGCAGGCAGTGGCGTCACTATTTCCAATGCCGCTGGCAGCGTGACTATTAATGCGACTGTCGCAGGGGCAACTTTAAGCAATGGTCAAGTCTGGGTTGGAAATGGATCAAACCAAGCTGCAGCAAGAAATCTTCTTAAAACAGATATTAAATCGAGTGTCGCAGGGAACTGGTTTACTGCAAGTAGCGCTTGCGCGGCTGGTACAGCTCTGAATTTCGATTCGGTGACGGACACGGTGTCTTGTCAAGCACTCTCACTTACATCCTCTCAAGTCACAACTGCTTTGGCCTACTCACCCGTCAATCGAGCTGGAGATTCGATGACCGGAAACCTGTCCACCTCTGGTCAAATTCGAAGCTCGCAAAATACAGTTGCGGTGGGAGCCACTGTTGATTTTAATACTGGAAATACTCAAGTGTTGTCTGCACCTGGAGGATCAACAATTACCCTTAACAATATGCAAGATGGCGGCTCCTATACTCTGGTGATCACCGACACAACTTCTCGTACTTATTCTTTCGCAAACTGCGCTTCATCAAAATGGGCACCCGCCGCCGCTTCAACGAGCGGACAAACAGTTTTTTCAATACTTCGAGTCACAATTGCAGGAACTGTAACCTGCTATATATCTTGGATATCAGGGTTTTAGTTTGATGAAATTATTGAATTTCTTTAAAAAAAAAGATGTCAGTTTCAAACAACCTGTTTCTTTTCAAAGAATTTTTTTCTCTTTTTTATTTCTGGGTGTTTTTCTCTGGATCGGAGCTGTGTACGGCAATGCTTATCATAATTTACTCATGTTTTGGAAAGGTATTCCCGCTTACACTTGGGTGGGTCGTGGTGCAAATGCCAACTGGAACACAATAGAAAATTGGTCAACCCAAGTCGTTCCAGGCCCATCGGACACTGCTATTTTTGATAACAACTGCACAAGCAACTGCAGCCCAACAATCAATTTGAATATTTCCATTGGCGGCATCTTAATCAAGTCAAACTATGGGGCCTTCACAATTTCCC
>JBKCTJ010000184.1:0-1769 GCA_046318875.1 Pseudobdellovibrionaceae bacterium
GAATTATTCAAGGTGGTTTAAGCCTTGATCACCGATTAAAAAGTTTAGAACAAATCACATCCGTTGATTTGCCGGGCTATGCCCTTGGTGGATTTTCCGTGGGCGAACCCATTCATCTGATGCATGAACTGCTGCCGCAAATTGCGCCATTGATGCCAGCGAATAAACCGCGCTACTTAATGGGTGTTGGAACTCCGAAAGATTTAATCATTGCCATTGATTCAGGAATCGATATGTTTGATTGCGTGATGCCCACAAGGTCAGCAAGAAATGGCACTTTGTACACTTGGAGTGGTAAAGTCAGCATCAAAAGAAATGAAAACAAAGAGAGCTCTGCACCCTTAGATGCCGAATGTGACTGTTATACATGCAAAAATTATTCGCGGGCTTATTTGCGACACTTGTTTTTATCTGGTGAAATTTTAAGCGCAAGATTAAACACAATTCATAATATTTATTTCTATATGAAGTTAATGGAAAAATCTCGGGAAGCCATCGCCGACGGGAGATGGGAAGAATTTCGCGACCATTGCCTAACGCGATTTGTAAGTAAATCTCCAGAAAAATTGTGAAAGCAGATTGATTAATCCATGAAGGGATGATGTTGTTAAGAGTTGAATTTTAACAAAGTTCAGTTCTTTGATTTGTAAGGAGTCCAAGTGGAAGCAGCACAACCAAGTTTTTTAGAAACCGCATTGCCATTCATCGTCATGATTGGCGTATTTTATTTCTTGATCATTCGTCCCCAGTCAAAAAAACAGCGTGAAGCGCAAAATTTTCTGACACAGCTTAAGCGTGGTGATGAGATCGTCACGAGCAGTGGGATTTTAGGTCGCATTGAAGGGCTCACAGATAGCTTTGTTACTGTGGAAATTTCAGATGGGGTTCGTATCAAAATGTTGCGATCGTCAATCGCTGGCACCCAAAAAGCATCTATTGAACAAGCGCAAGCTAAAGTGGTTGTTAAAAAAGAGGAGTCTAAATAATGGAAAACTACCGACTTCGCGCCACGCTGGCCATTGCTGGTATCCTAGCATCGATTTTAATGATTCTTCCAAATTTTATGGATGTCTCAAAGATTTCATTTTTACCACAGGCAAAGTTGAATTATGGCTTAGATATTCAAGGTGGTCTTCACTTAGTCATGGGTGCTGACACGGATGGTGTTTTGCGTGAACACACCACTCGTCTCGCAAAATCCTTGCAGGAGGAACTGAAGGAAAATGGATCCGTAGTTTCCGTCCTTGCTGATGATTCAACCCTTGGAAAAATCATCATGAAAGTCAGTGATGCGGACCTCGATAAAGTCCGCAAGCGCCTTGCTGATTTTCACGGGACTGTTCTTCAAGAAATGTCTGCGAACAAAGTTGATGGATTAAATTCTCTTGAATTTCGGTTTTATGAACAATATGTGAGTGAACATCAGAAAAAAGTCATTTCACAAAGTATCGAAACGATTCGTAACCGTATTGATGAATTCGGTGTAGCCGAACCGAGTATTTCACAGCAGGGAACAAATCGCATTTTGATCCAGCTCCCAGGTATCACGGATGCGGAGCGGGCAAAAGAATTGATTAATACAACTGCAAAATTGGACTTCATGATTGTTTCAGACGAAGTGAGCGTTGCCCAGTTGCAAACGTGGATTACAGAAACAGAAAAAGCTGGAAACTTCACTTTAGAAAACACAAAATATTCTGATTACGTCAATAAGGTAAATGAAGCTCTAAAAACAAAAATTCCTGCAGGGACTGTTGTCTATTTTGAAA
>JBKCTJ010000185.1:0-10856 GCA_046318875.1 Pseudobdellovibrionaceae bacterium
AATCTTGGTTTCGAAATCCCTGATGAGAACAAAAAATTCTTATTTTTAGAAAATCTAAAATCAAACTTTAGCTTTATGAATCATTCTGGCAAACTAGTACCTATGGGGAATTACTTTGCTCGAGCTGCATTTTGCTTAGTCTTTGGATTTGTGTTCGCTTCTTGCCAATCATCGCCAGTCAAAGTCTTTGATGAAGAAATCAAAAAAGGCATGGATAAAAACCAAGTCCTTCATATCATGGGAACTCCGAATACATCTGGTCGATTTCATGGAAAAGATCGATGGATTTATGTGATGTACGAAGGAGACACTCGCCATCGCAAAGAAGTGCATTTTTCCGATGGTTTTGCAGTTTATGTTGGAAACGAATTTCAGCCTCCCAAGGATTCTCAAGCAAATATTGTTGACCAAGTAAATTTGGAACAAGAAGTTGTTCTGCAAGCAGAAGAAAAACAAAGAGCTAAGGATATCGGAAATCAATTAAATAAATTTGAAGATGATATCAAAGGTAAAAACAGCGTCATCTATGTCGATCAATTCGAACCAATTAAATAAAGATATGATTCTAAATCATCAACCCTGCATTAAATGCTTTTATAGCCGATGGCTTTGAGCCACGCCGGCGTTGGCTGAATCAACTTTCTTTCCTTGGTATCAAACAATCCAAATTTAAACAGAGCTGTCGTGCATTCTTCATTATTTTCGTTCAGAATTCTTTGGCGCAAGGTTTGAATTTTTCCATTCACTGCAACTTGATCCGTGATGATGTGAACTTGTTGTCGCAATTTAATTTCTTTTTGAAATTGAATATTGATTTCCAGAATAACTGGACCTTGGCCAAGTCTCTGTATTTCGACAAGGCCAAAACCATTTTTAGTTATCAGATCCCACCTTGCCTCTTCGAATAAGCTCAAATAAGTAGCATTGTTCACGTGACCGAAAGTATCCAAGTGGGATTCACGAATTAGTATTTTATAAACGGAATTTGATTGGTTACTCATCGCGGTTTCCTTTATTTGCAAAAAACATAACGCAAGACCAAAATGACTCATTAAAAGTTACATTTTCACTTCGTTTTCAATTTAAGCTTATTATCATCAAAAGAAAAGGTGGCATCAAATGGAATTGAATGTGAACGGAAAAAATATTGCGATCGAAGCGTCGGATGATACTCCACTTCTGTGGGCCCTGCGAGATGAATTGAATTTAACAGGAACAAAATACGGCTGTGGAATTTCAGCATGCGGAGCATGCACCGTTCATATCGACGGAACACCCATGCGATCTTGTGTCATGACTATTGGACAAGTCGCTAGCAAAAAAATAGTTACAATTGAAGGTTTAAATACAAAAATTGCCACGGCGATTCAAGAGGCATGGTCAAAGCTCAGTGTGGCTCAATGTGGTTACTGTCAATCAGGACAAGTCATGTCCGCAACAGCACTGCTATCTAAAAATAAAAAACCAACAGATGCGGACATCGATACGGCTATGAGAGGAAATATTTGCCGATGCGGCAGTTATTCTGAAATTCGCCAGGCCATTCATCAAGCTGCAAAAACCATCGCTTAACAGGAGACCCTAAATGAGCAATTCAGAGAGCAACTCAGAAATACAAAATGAATCACGACGTCTGTTTTTAAAATCCTCTGCTGCTGTGGGCGCGGGCTTGGTCATAGGCTATTATTTGCCTCAGGCTAGGAACAAAGCTTTCGCTGCTGCAGGCGCCAACGGATCATCAGCTGTTGTTGCACCCAATGCTTTTATTCAAATCACTCCTGATAATCAAATCACGATGGTTATTAATAAATTAGAAATGGGCCAAGGAGTGAACACTTCCATGGCACAAATTTTGGCCGAAGAATTAGGTTGTGATTGGAAACAGGTCAAATCGGTTTCAGCACCAGTCAATGCTATTTACAATCACACAGCCTTCGGAACACAGATGACAGGTGGAAGCACTGCTTTGATTTCCTCCTATGATCAACATCGCAAAATTGGCGCAGCTGCCAAAGAAATGTTGGTATCGGCAGCTTCAAAAAAATGGGACGTCCCTGCAGCAGAATGTTCTGTCAAAGAAGGTTTTATTTTTCACCCGAAAAAGGGGAAATTCAGTTTTGGTGAAGTGGCCGAATTAGCAAATACACTTCCTGTTCCGCAAAATCCAAAATTAAAAAATCCCAAAGACTTTACCTTGATTGGAAAATCAGTTCAACGTGTCGATGCAAAATCCAAGGCCAATGGAACAGCAATTTTCGGAATGGACGTTCAAATCCCAGGGATGCTGTATGCAGTGATTGCAAGACCGCCCGCATTTGGAGCGAAGCTTGTCAGCTATAAGGACAAAGCCGCAAAATCAGTTCCCGGTGTTGTTGCCATAGTTAAGCTTTCAAATTCCGTAGCAGTTTTGGGAACAAATACATTTATTGCGCAAAAAGGACGAGACCTTTTAGAAGTGAACTGGAATAGCGATTCAGTCCAAGGACTCTCCTCAGAAAAAATCTTTGAACAATACAAAGCTGAATCCAAGAAATCCGGAGCCATTGCTAGAAATACTGGAGACGCTCCGAAAGCAATTCAAGAAGCGACTAAAAAACTAGAAATGGAATTCGAGTTTCCTTATTTGGCTCATGCGTGCATGGAGCCAATGAATTGCACAGTTAATTACAATGGTAAGACGGCAGAAATTTGGTCCGGACACCAAATGCCCACCATTGATCGTGATACTGCGGCAAAAATTCTTGGCTTATCAAATGATAAAGTCACAGTAAATACTGTTTATGCCGGAGGAAGTTTTGGTCGCCGCGCCAACAAACATTCTGATTATGTTGTTGAAGCATGTGAAATTGCGCGCTCCGTGAAAAAGCCATTGAAAGTTGTTTGGCTGCGGGAAGATGATACTCGCGGTGGATATTATCGCCCACTGACTTACCATAAAGTTTCTTTGGGGTTAGATCATCAAAATAATATCCAAGGTTGGCACCATCATATCGTCGGCCAATCCGTTGTTGCGGAATCTTTCTTCGAAGCCATGATGGTCAAAGACGGCTTGGATCATTTGATGGTCGAAGGTGTTGGTGACACCAAGTACGACATTCCAAATATGAAAGTCGAAGGCCATTTGCAAAAACAACCCATATCCACTTTATGGTGGCGTGCCGTGGGACACACACATACAGCTTTTGTGATGGAGACTGTCATTGACGAACTGGCTGCGGAAGCAAAGCAAGATCCGCTACAATTTCGCAAAAAACTTTTAGCAAAAAGTCCAAGACATATGAGTGTCTTAAATCTTTTAGAAAAAAATGGTTGGGGTAAAAAAGTGGGAAAAAATCGTGCTTGGGGATTGGCTGTCCATGAATCATTTAATTCTGTGGTCGGACAAGCGGTAGAAGTTTCAATCATTGGTTCAGAAATAAAAGTTCACCAAGTCATCTGTGCCGTTGACTGTGGATTGGTCGTCAATCCTGAAGGTGCAAAAAGCCAAATTCATGGTGGAATTGTCTATGGAATGTCCGCTGCTCTTTTCGGAGAAATCCAAATTACTGATGGTAAACCGGTTCAAGGTAACTTTTCTGATTACCCTGTTCTGCGAATGAATCAAATGCCAAAAGTGAGTGTTCATTTTGTGAAGTCCACTGCCAATCCAACTGGATTGGGCGAACCAGGTGTTCCACCTATTGCTCCGGCAATTGCAAATGCAATTTTCAAATTAAACGGCCAGAGACTTCGACAACTTCCGTTCAGCAAAAGTTTAAAAGCATAATGTCCGTTCAAGCAGAAAAAAAAATTTCGGCTATCATTTTATGTGCGGGTCGTGGTTCGCGGATGGGAGGGCAACTCAAGGCCCTCTTGCCCTTGGCCCATGATTTAGGATCTCCAAATCCACACACTTTTCTGGATGAAATTGTGTCTCGGCTTTCTGACATTCCCTTTGAAGAAATTTTGATTGTGACTGGTTTCGAAAGTCATCGGGTGCGGGATCATTTGGCCCTTAGGGAACCTCATCCAAAAATTAAACTGACCAACAACAGTCTCTATGTCACTGGCATGTTCCGCAGCATCAAATCTGGAATCAAAGGCCTTTCCAAAAACACTGATGCTGTCATGATTATTTTAGTCGATCAGCCTTTTATTGCCAAACAGACTTATGAAAAGGTCTATCAAAGTTACATATCAGGAAATGATAAATCTCTGTGGAAAACTTACTTTGATCAGCAGCCTGGCCACCCCGTGATTATAGGTTCTGATTATTTTCAACAAATTTTAAACTATCTACCAAATGCAGCTGAAAGGGAACAGGGCTGCCAGTTCCTATTCCGCCAAAATAAAAATCAAGTCGCAGAAGTTCACGTTGATGATCCTATGACCATTCTAGATTTTGACACTGAAAGTGATTTATCCACAAAGCTTGCCAAATCACTTTCAGCGTCTAGACTATCATAATGGACAGCGAATTTTATCAGACCATTGCACAATTAAAACTCGAGAAAAAACCATTTAGCGTAGCCACTGTCATCAGTGTTCGAGGCTCCACTTCAGCTAAACCCGGATCAAAAGCCATTATTTCCCAAGACGGAAAAAACTTATTGGGTTGGATCGGCGGTGGATGTGCAGAAAAATACATTTGCGAAGAATCCTTTGAATCCTTAAAAACAGGGCAAACAAAAATTGTTGAAGTTGATTTAGACGATGAAATTTTTGGATTAGGTATGCCTTGCGGTGGCGTCATGCAAGTTTTTATCGAGCCCTTTTTAGAAACACTGAATATTCGCATGGCTTGCGAAGGCTTAGATTTAGAAAAAGCGATTTTTCTAGCACCACGATTTCAAATGGAAATCTCGTCTCCTGTTGCGAACCAATCTTCGAAGAGCAAATCTTCAGAAGATGCTCATCACGCCATCAATCAATTTGCCAGCTCCCTTGCGGGCTTTGAAAAGATATTCATGCAATTTGCCTTGGCAAGATCCAAGTCTTTTTTCCCAAATTTTCCATTACGAACATTGCAAGAAGTCAAAGGTGTGATGCCTCGCCAAAAGTCAAATTTGAAAGTTGCAACTCATGATCTTCAGACGGAACCTCCTAACAAATTAGTCATCTTAGGACATTCCAGAATTAGTGAAGAACTGGCGCAGCTGGCCGGACTCTTGGGTTGGTCTGTTTCAGTTTATTCAAACAATTTTGAATCTGAAATGAATACTGAAAATGAACACCAAAAGCTGTCGAACTACCCTCACCAAACAAGCTTTCATCATATCAATTGGAACCAGCCAACCTTTGATTTCCCAGAAAATAGTTTTATCTTGGTGGCAAGTCATCATAAAGGTGACCCCGAATTTATTCAGGCAGCTCTGAAAAAAAATGCAAAGTACATAGGGCTTGTGGCAAGCGCAAAAAGGTCAGGTATGGTTTTTGAGGATTTAGTGCAAAAATCTATGGATACAAAGTCTCTTCAGAAAATCCATGCACCTGCAGGTTTTGAAATTCAAAGTATCACTCCAGCACATATCGCTTTGAGCATCATCTCGGAAATGATTTTTACTCGACACTGTTCATCGGAAAATTATGTCTGATCTTGAAAATCAGGGGAACCATTTTCTACCCCTATCAAAAGAACAAGCTCGTGAAATTCTAATTTCTCATTCAAAAAATCCTCGAAATCACAAAACAATTCAGTCTGATTTCTACGCTTCAGCAAAAAACCCAATTTGTGGCGACGAAGTCTCAGTTCAATTATCATTGCAAACAGAAAGCCTAGATCAAACCGTTTCCGAAGTTGGCATTCAAGTTCAAGCTTGCGCAATCTGCACGGCTTCCGCATCGTTAATGAGTGAAATGATTTTAAGGAAAAAAATTACAGATATTAAAAAATTATCTGCTCAATTTTCAGAACAGTTAACAAATTCAAATTTTCTTCAAACCCCATGGCCACCGGAACTGCAACACCTCGGCGCCTTGGAGCATCTCAAGATAAATAAAACAAGATTATCCTGTGGATTACTTCCTTGGATTTGCCTTGGCTACGTTCTTCGAAAAACTGAATCCTAGCAGCTTGTTTGAATGTAATCTTTGACTTCAATTCCCATTTCTTTAGCTTCAGCTGCAATGGCAAGCAAGCCAAGCTTGGCACTCCAACCATAAACATTTTCATTGGGACAACCCTGGGCATTGATTTGCAAATCTGCGACGCACATTTTTTTATAAACAGCGCCAGGTGAATTCAAGCTTTCGGTCTCTGATTTTTCTGCGTGGGTTCTTAGAAATCCTCCAGCAAGCTCGCATCCAATCATATAAACCACGGGCTCAGCAGAAGCGTCCCCTGATTTCACTACAGATGGAATACCTTCTTGAATAATGACTTCTTCGACATCGTTTCCGCCCTTGGCGGCTTTCATTTTTTTTCTGGATTTATAAGTCCAATCTAAAACTTCTTGTCCTGATCCCACCCGAATCACTGCCAAGCCATAAGTTCCATGATTATTTTTCACGAAGACAAATGGTTTTTGATCGATTCCCCGAGACGAATAATCTTTTCCCAGCTTCAAAAGCATTTGATCTACTTGGGATGCAAGCTGTGAACGACTTGCTTCGTCGTTAATATCAAATTTTAAAAACTCTTCAGTTTCGACTCTCATTAAAAATGGATCGATTTGGGCCACGTCAGAAAATTCATTCACCAAGTGATTATAGAATTTAAAATAGCGACTTTTTTGCCGCTGGTACCAGCCCAGCTCCCTTGGTGGATTCATCGTGTAAGAAAAATTTTTTGCCCACTCTTCATATGAATTTGAAAAGTCATTATTGCTGATCACGAGGTCAGGAATAAACGTCTTAAACAATGACGAGTCTTGAGTGGCTGAATGCACGGGAATTTTTTTTCCTGTGGTACTTGTCATCAGCATGCCATCATCCACTGTTCGAGGAAATGCCACTTTGACATTTAAATCACAGCCTTCAAGAATATCGATGATGGCCGAAACGTTTTCCCAATAATGAGGATTGTTGGTGTGTTCTTCGGTGATTAACAAAATATTTTTTAACCCTGGAAGATAATGCAAATCTAAATACTTTTGCATGATATCTACGGATAATTCCTTATCAGTTGGACAGATATTGTTAAAACCTGCGGGAAAAATATTCGCATCCACATTGGTGACTTTGTATCCAGAATCACGGATATCATAACTTGAATACACCGGTAAAAATGAATTCTTTGTCTTGTCCTTATACCAGCGAACAATGGAATCCATATTTTTAATCGTCTGTTGATGAATCCGCAATTGTGTCATAGAACGCGCTCCGTTATAGATTTGGATCTTTTTTGGGGTTGGATATATTCCGTTTCACTTCGTCTGAGAAAAACAGATTCGGTTTCGTTAAAATTGTTTTTTTAATATTTCGATATTGGATGGATTCTTTGGTTAAAGGATTTCGAATCATGACGGTCTCAAGCAATGTCTGCGTGCGGACAATGGCTTCTGCCAAATAAGATCGAACCGAATATTCCACCGACCCGGCCACAGCATTTTCGTTTGTCGCTTCAGACAAATTCAGTAGCGTATCCAACAAAGAAAATCCAAGGGATTGCCGACGTTCATAGGCCTGAATTCTTTGTTCTCGGTCCAGGGGCACATCAAATTGCTGAACCATCTGTTCATATTCCTTGAGGGTCTGTAGTAAATAATAGGAAGCATCTTTGGATTCAGGCTGCGCTTCGATTTGAACAGATCTTAGGATCAGCATTAGCCTGCTTTGGTCACGGGAAAAATCTTGCTCGTATTGGCTGGATCTGATTTGCCAGGGTCCCATTCGTCCGAGCCTTAAAAAAAACTGAGCCTTTTGTCTGTCAGAAAGAATTCGTGACTGCAAAAATTGATTCAACCCTGCCAAAGCTTTATTCGAATAATCATTAAACTCCGATTGCAATCCAAGACTTGCATAAGTCTGGGCCATTTCCATTGGGAGCTCAATTTCAGAAATGTAATTGGGTAGGGCACTTCTGCGCGTAAGCACATCTAAAAAAGAAGCCAAGGCATTTTCGCTCTCGCCTAAAGATTCATAAGATTTCGCCTGAAAAAACAATGCGTAAGAGGTAATTTCATCATTTGAACTGGCCGCTGTTAAAATCACTGATTGAAATATTTGAATGGCTTCAGAATGCATTTCCATTCCAGCCAAAGTTTCTCCTTCGAGGACTTGTATCCACAAAAGGTATTCCGAATATTTGTACATCTGTTGAAATTTTTTAGTCATCGAGTAGGCCGCGTTGAATTGGCGTTCAGTAATCAAATTTTCGATACGGACGATATTTTCTAACTCCAGATGGTTAGGCTTTTTTTCATCGGTGAACTGGGGAATTCCAAAAGATTCCATAAAACTTTTAAAAGTGGTTTTTGGGATAGACGTGCAATTCGCTAAAGCAGCCATGAAAAAAACAATGATCAACTTTTTCAGATAATGCCGGAACTGAAACAAATGGGCGAACCTTTCAGTTTTAGTTTAAGTTTAAGTTTTAACTCGAAGTGCTGAACTGACTGTCCAATTCCCCTTGCACTTCATCTGCTAGTTGCTCAAGCATAGCAAGGTCAGAACGCGATTGGTAGTCAGCAAGCTTGATGCAAAGCAAATCCTGACCCATTTTTTGAACTAAATGGGCATAGATTTTTTCTTTTCCAGCATAATAGGCATAAATTTTTTCGTATTTCTGAACCATAGCTGCAAATTTTGGATTTTTGAGGTCCTTCTGGGCTGCACTCAAACTCAAATCGATCTGGCTTGGGAAAGCTCGGTTTAAAATTAAATAACCCAATTGAAAACCAGATTTTTTAATTTCTTTTGCATAGTTTTGGGCTTCAATCATTTTAACTTCGTCAAAATTCGAGACCAAGCAAAACCGTGTTTTTGAATCCATCAGCAATTTTTGCGCATTCATAGTTCTTTGATAAAGTTCAGACTGCCAAGACTGTATAATTTGAAAAAAATCAGTTAACTGATCCACGAATTCAGCTCCGGTCAAATTTTCAAGAATCTTAAGGACTCGCCTTGTCCCTTGAGTAAAAAGATTCATGATTAAGCTGGACTTTTCGCCGCGGGGGTCTCGAAACCACTTGGTCATGCCTTCGCTGAAAAGTGCCGCAAGTTTTTGTGGGGCATTTAAAAAATCCACTGCGTGTTTCATTGGTGGAGTGTCCAGAATGATCAGATCAAATTCGCCAGACTCAGCACAGGTGTTTAACTTTTCCAAGGACGTGAAATCTTGGGAATGACTGAGCTGGGTGGAGAGCTGTTTAAATAACTTATTCTGTAAAATCTTAACTGCAGCAGGGGATTTCTTGGCTGCTCTCATCACAAATTCTTCAAAAGTTTTTTGATGATCAATCACTGAAGCGTAAACTTTTCCAGGATAATTTTGACCAGGCACTTCCGTGATTTCCGTGCTGTTTGCAATTCCTAAAGTTGTCGCCAACATTTTTGCGGGATCAATAGTTAAAACTAAAACTCGCAATCCTTGTTTCGCTGCCAGAATTCCCAAGGAAGCGGCCACCGTGGTTTTTCCGACTCCGCCACTGCCAATGCAAATCAAAATTTTTGTATCACCAAAAAAGTTTTTTTTCATAATCGCTTCAACTCAGAGGATAAATCATTGGCCAAAGTTTGAATCATCGACATCGATTGTTCACTTAATAAAAAGGGAAGCCTTATTAAATCTGATTTTTTAGCACCCGACTTTTTTAAATGATTTTGCAAAGTTTCAATGGCTGACTGCTGTCGCTGCCAATGCCCCTGTAAAAATTGAAAGTAAGGTTTCCATTCATCACTTGATTGATCAAAGCTTTGCAAGTCATTGATTTCATTTTCCTGCAACAGACACCGGTTCAAAATCAATTTTGGTGCAAAGCCCAATTCTTGTTTTAATGCGTCGTACAAGTCGATGGCTTCTTGCACTGGAAGTTCTTCGGGAATGGCCACGATGACATAATCGCAAATTTCAGGATTTTTTAAAATCTTATCAATGTTTCGAGATTGCTCCCCCATGGGACCAAACTGAACGGTTTTTGCCAAGGCTGCCGGTGCTCGCAAAAGAGCTAAAAAGTGACCCGTGGCATAACTATCCATGAAAATTTTTCCGTAAGGCATTTGAGGCCCATGTTTGCGGGGACCACTTGTGACTTTACCCATAATGGACAGTTCCGATAAGCCGGGAGCAATATTGATAAAAGTCCGCATCACTTGGTTTTCAAAAAAAATTTGATACAGGCTTTCCAGTTTTAAAAGATGCCTGGCGTATTCTTTTAAGCAATCTTCCCCTTTCCAAAGACAAACATCCAATCCCGGGGCAAGATTTTGTGGCTCGTAACCCATTTGTTTTTGGAGTTCGCGGTGGAAAAGCGTTTGATAAAAGCTGTGATCTCCGATTTCAGCAAGTAAGGTCTTTTGATCGGACTTGAGGGAAGCAGATTCCTTTGCAGAAGCTACCGCAAGTGCAGCTGCCACTGTGGATTTGCCGACTCCACCCTTTCCTGTAACAAAAGTAATTTTTGTTGCCATCCCTTGCTCAATCTCCTATTGTTCCTACTTATTTTTAGGCCAATATTTATAAATTAACATGTTTAGCCTAACGCATGATCAACGACTTATCTTTGGAGACCAAGCATGAAATCGACAGTTGAAAATACATCAACTTTAGGACGAAAAATCAATGTCGCTGTACCAGTAGACGCTGTTCGCACAGCTTTTGACAGAGTTTTTCAAAGCATTCAAAAAAATGCTGAAATAAAAGGCTTTCGCAAAGGAAAAGTTCCTTTGACAACAATCCGCACGATGTACAAAGACCGAGTCATGGGTGATGTGGCGAA
>JBKCTJ010000186.1:0-1444 GCA_046318875.1 Pseudobdellovibrionaceae bacterium
GAGCACACCCTTGGTAAGGGTGAGGTCGCGGGTTCGGCTCCCGCCATGGGCTCCATTCGGTTTTGATTCATAGTATCCTTGCTAAGGAAATTTGCTTAGCGAAGTTGCTAATCGGGGTCTTCGAGCTCTGTTGCGGATGCAAATCGATGGAAAAATGATGGTGGATTGAAGAATTTTAAGTGTTTTTCAATTTTAGAAATTGTAAGGTTGCAAACTGTAAGGTTAATTAAAAATATAAAAACAACTTTTAAAACAAAAGTTTATTCAGGAGGACGAGATGTCTAAAGAGAAATTTAGCAGAAATAAACCCCATTGCAATATCGGGACTATTGGTCATGTCGATCATGGTAAAACAACACTGACAGCAGCGATCACGACAACACTTGCAGCATCAGGCGGCGCTCAAGCAATGTCTTACGATCAAATTGATAAGTCTCCTGAAGAAAAAGCGCGTGGTATCACGATTTCAACAACTCACGTTGAATATGAAACTGCAAATCGCCACTACGCACACGTTGATTGTCCAGGCCATGCTGATTACGTGAAAAACATGATTACAGGTGCAGCTCAGATGGACGGAGCAATCTTGGTTGTTTCTGCTGCTGACGGACCTATGCCACAAACTCGCGAACATATCCTTTTGGCACGTCAGGTTGGCGTTCCTGCATTGGTTGTTTTCATGAATAAAGTTGACATGGTTGACGATAAGGAACTTCTTGAGCTTGTCGAGCTTGAGATTCGCGAACTTCTTTCTAAATACGAATTCCCAGGTGACAAAATTCCAATAGTTAAAGGTTCGGCATTGCAAGCATTGCAAGGTAAAGACACAGAGTTGGGAAAACCAGCGATCATGAACTTGATGAAAGCTTGTGATGATTATATCCCTCAACCAGTTCGTGCGTTGGACAAAACATTTTTGATGCCGATTGAGGACGTATTCTCGATCTCTGGTCGTGGAACTGTTGTTACAGGCCGTGTTGAAAGAGGAGTTGTTAAAGTTGGTGACACCATTGAAATCGTTGGTATTCGCCCAACTCAAACAACAACTGTTACTGGTATCGAAATGTTCCGTAAACTTCTTGATCAAGGTGAAGCAGGGGACAACTGCGGTGTTCTTCTTCGTGGAACTAAAAAAGAAGATGTTGAGCGCGGGCAAGTTCTTGCAAAACCTGGAACAATTGCTCCGCACAAAAAATTTAAAGCTGAAGCTTATATTCTCACTAAAGAAGAAGGAGGACGTCACACTCCATTCTTCAACGGCTACCGACCACAATTCTACTTCCGAACTACTGACGTTACAGGCGTCGTAAGTTTGAAAGCTGGAACTGAAATGGTTATGCCTGGCGATCGCGTTGAAGTTGATGTTGAATTGATCGCGCCAATCGCGATGGAAGAGCAACTTCGCTTTGCGATTCGTGAAGGTGGACGTACTGTTGGTGCAGGC
>JBKCTJ010000187.1:0-7449 GCA_046318875.1 Pseudobdellovibrionaceae bacterium
AGTTTAGGCACAACAACTTTTCGAATTTTTGTTCCACTTAAAGAAGGAGTGACAAGTTTTTGCCGAATCACTTTGTCCCGCACTTGAAAAACCAATTCATCTTCAGAATATCGTTTTTGCAAGTCTTCAAAATTTTCTAAAGCTTGTAATTCTTCTTGAGTGAAATCTTCTTTCATACGGGCGAACTGATCATCGGATGCTTTGATTTGCAAATCTGCTTTTTGAATTTTCATCCAGCTTCCAATTAATGAAGCTTTTTGTGCTAGATCCTTTGTTCGTTCTTTGTATTTGCGAAGGGTTGAAACAATTTCTGCCAAATAATTTTGTCTGTCTGCAGGAATAATCACAGTTTCATCAGCAGAGAGAATCTTATTTTTATAAACTTCATTCAAAGCAAAGGATGAATCGAACTTTTGCAAGTGATCCATCAAAGAAAAAAACAAACGATTCACACCACCATCATTAAATTGACTGGCTTGAGTCAAAAAAACTGGAACCTTCACTTGATCATCAAAAATTTTCCGAGATCGTTTAAATTGCTTGGTCACATCTCGAAGAGCATCAAATGCTCCCCTACGATCAGCTTTATTCACAGCGATGGCATCAGCAAAATCAATCATATCAATTTTTTCTAACTGAGATTGCGCGCCAAAATCCGATGTCATGACATACATCGAAAGATCGCTGACTTCAGTAATGGCCATATTTCCTTGACCAATTCCCGACGTTTCAGCAATAATTAAATCAAAATCCAGAGTCTTTAAAAAATCTAAAATCTTCGGCAAGCTTTGCGCGATTTCTTTTCCCGATCCACGTGAAGCAACGGATCGCATGAAAACGCGATCTCTGGACAGTGAATTCATACGGATCCGATCACCCAACAGTGAGCCACCGGTTTTCTTCTTTGAAGGGTCCACACAAACAACTGCAATTTTTTTATCTGAATAGGCATTTAAAAATCTCTGAACAAGTTCGTCAATGAGACTCGACTTCCCGGCCCCGCCAGTGCCCGTAATTCCAACGACGGGAACTTTGCGATTTTCGGCTTTTACTTTTAAACCAAAATCTTTGGGCAATACAACTTGGACTTCATTTTCTATTTTTGTCAATGCTCGCCCTAAACCAAAAGACTGATCAAAAAGCTGATGTTTTGGTGGTAAACTCTTTGCTTGAAGGACATCAAAGTCACAACCCTGAATAATCATTTGAATCATGCCCTCAAGGCCCAACTTCCTTCCGTCATCAGGATGGAAAATTTGTGCTATGCCATAATTTTCAAGTTCTTTTTTCTCTTCATGAACAATAACACCGCCGCCACCGCCATAAATTTTGACGTAGCCAGCACCTTCTTGTTCTAGCAAATCCTTCATGTATTTAAAATATTCCATATGTCCGCCCTGGTAAGAACTGACACATACCCCTTGGGCACCCTCTTGCAAAACGCTCTTCACCACATCGGACACTGACCTATTGTGACCAAGATGAATGACCTCCGCTCCTTGATCTTGCAAAATACGTCTCATGATATTGATACTAGCATCATGACCGTCGAACAAAGCTGCTGCAGTCACAATGCGAATGTGATTTTTTGGCTTATAAATCATTTTTCTTTACCCTGAAAAAGAGGTTTCCGTTTTTCCAAGAAAGCTTTTGTACCTTCTTGCACATCTTGAGTTTGAAAAATTTCAGAAAAAAGCTTGGCTTCTTCTTTTTGCGCGAGTTCCACGGCGTGATCCCAGGCGAAATTAATCGATTTTTTTGAATAGAACACTGCAGTTGGTGCGCGACTTAAAATTTTATCCACCACAGCACTGACTTCAGTCATTAGATTTTGCTGAGTGGTCACGTGATTCACTAACCCCATTTGCAGAGCTTGCTGAGCATCAAAAGTCTCACCGGAGTAGGTCAATTGTCTGGCACGCCTTAATCCAACGGCTTGAAATAACCTGACTGTCCCACCGAATCCCGGGATCAAACCCAAACTGACTTCAGGTAATCCAAATTTTGCATTATCACTGGCATAAATAAAATCACATGATAAAGCAAGTTCCAAGCCGCCGCCTAAGGCAAATCCATTCACAGCTGCGATGACCGGAATCGGAAGCAAAGACAATTCATGGAATAGCAACTGTCCCCGCTGCGAAAACTGAAAGGCTTGTTCATCATTCAGTTCAGAAATTTCCTTGATGTCAGCTCCAGCGACAAAACTTTTTTCGCCTTGTCCTGTGATGATGAGTGCTCTGGCATGTTCAAATGACATTTCACCGATTTGTCGCAGAAAATCGCCCATTTCATTTAAGACATTTGAATTTAAAGCATTTAAAGCTGTAGGCCGATTAATTTTCAACGTCCAAATCGGACCTTTATTTTCGATAATGAGATCTTTATATTGAAATGGCATTTAAATTCTCCTGAATTAATATTTATTTAAGAATTCTCCTGAATTTATATTTATTTAAGAATTCTCCTGAATTAATATTTATAAAATCCACGACCTGATTTACGGCCTAACCAACCCGCTTCGACATACTTCACAAGAAGTGGGCAAGGCCTGTATTTCGAATCTCCGAGTCCTTCATGCAAAACATTCATAATCGCCAAACAAGTATCAAGCCCAATAAAATCAGCCAAAGTCAAAGGGCCCATGGGTTGATTTGTTCCAAGCTTCATAGATTGATCGATGGATTCAACATTGGCAATTCCCTCGTGAAGCACATAAACAGCTTCGTTAATCATAGGCATTAAGATTCGGTTCACGATAAAGCCCGGCATGTCTTTCACTGATTCTACAAAAACCTTATCTAAACTTTCTGCCAAACTGCGAACTTGCTGAAAGGTTTCATCCGAAGTTTGGATCCCACGAATTCCTTCGACAAGTTTCATCAAGGGAACTGGATTCATAAAATGCATCCCTGCCACCTGCGATGGGCGTTTTGTGACCGCCGCAATTTTTGTAATGGAAATCGAAGAGGTATTTGATAACAAGAGTGCTTTTGGCTGAACCACTTCATCAAGTTCTTTAAATACTTTTAACTTCAGTTCGACGTTTTCTGTAGCCGCTTCGATCACGACGTCACAGTCTTTTAAATCAGCAAGCCTAGTCGTAGTTGTAATTTGCGACAGCAGCTTGGTCTTTGCTTCTGCAGTCATTGCTTCTTTTTTAATCAAGCGATCACAGCTGCTGACAATAGTAGCTAGACCTTTATCCAAGGAGCCTTGCTGGATGTCTGACATGATCACTTTCAGATTTTTTGCAGCTGCGACTTGAGCAATTCCGTTTCCCATTTGCCCTGCGCCAATGATTCCAATTATTTTCATCGATTCCTCCGAAGTTTGATTTATTTATACTGAACTGGCCTTGGTTAGTCTAAGGAGAAATCATAAACTAACGAGATATGTCTTTCGCCAGCTCTTTGCTGACCCTTTCTATTTTGAATCTGATTTTTTGCTGCATCGCCTTTGCTACCCCGTTTTATCGTTTCCAAAATTCTGCTTTTCCATCGGGCGATGCCCCCCTTGAAAAACTGCTACAAAAAGTGGTCAGCAAGGACACCCAAGTTCAGTTCAAAATCTCATGGGATGAACGCGAATTTTTAATGGCAAAAAGTGATCTTTTGTTTGATATGGAAGTCAGTGAAAAAACAATCACTGCTCAATCCAGTTATTTGCTTGAAGAACCCGATTTCAACGGTAAAAAAATTCTAAAAATGCCCGCTGACAAACCAGCAAAAATTTTGAAATCCCTTCAACTGTGGCTTTACGTTGAGGTCGTTCATGAAACCGAGCGCCTGCGAGGTTGGATTCATGCTCAAGATGTCAAATCAGATGAAACAGATTTTGGTTTTTATCGAAGCTTAATCGAATTGAAGTTAAAGGAAAAACCTGATGCATTTTCAGCGACGATTTCCCATGTCCCAAAGCTGACAGCCCTGAGGTCCATCGAAGAACTTCATCAGTGGATCAAAGTTAAATACGACGACAAAGAAGGGTATCTCAACAAACAATATTTGATATCAAAAATTGATTTCGCCGATTCTGTTTTGGACAATAACGGCGAATGGCGAAAAGTAAAAAAGATCAAAAACGATCAAGTCATCGTCAAAATTGGCAAAGAACAAAAAGCCATCCCAATTAAAAAGTTAATCAAACTACGAACCGATGACACTCGAGTTTTTGTTCTGCGATCTGCCGATATTCCCGCTTCACCCCAAGTGGGCTCGAAAGCAATGATCGTCGAAAAACGCGGCGAAATTTGGTACCAAAGTATTTTGGACGGCCACAATCGCGTTTGGTGGACTGAAAAAAAAGAAAAAACAAAAACAGTCACCCTCACCGATCAAGAATTTCGGAGAAAAAAAATCAATTCCATTTCCTTGATTGATACTGGGGAAGTTATAGGTTTAGCTTCTTCAAACGGTATTTATAAAACAGATAATGGACAGAGCTGGGAAAGAATTGAAACTTTTCAAAATCTGGAATACCCAGTGCTTGCTCACCCAAACGGTACTTTATTTGTTGGGCCATACCGCAGTGAGAACTCCGGAGAGAGCTTTGAACCCTTTATCAAATGGGACGAGCTAGCATCATTGATAAAAGAAAAATATGATTACGATCCAAAGTTTTTTAAAATGACAAAAATGGAATACGTCAGCGATTCACAAATCAAATTAACAATTGATGTGGGTTTGCGAAAAGTCAAAATCCTCAGTTCCGTCAGCGGCCTTCAAATGAAACTGGTCAAATAAACTAATCACCTTCAAAGCGGATAGGCTCTAATTCACGCCCTTCGCTTTGTAAAAAATTAAATTTGCCTGGATGGTCTGATGAAGTCACAAAAGCGGAATAAATTTCTGCAGCAGCAATAAAATGGAGAATGTTAATTGAGGTCGTCGGAATCATTTGCCTTGAATTTTCATCGTACAAAAGTAATCCATTCACTGCATCGACAACATTGACTGGAAATTTCAACTCGACATGCCGAGCACTCCTGCGATTTGGAATAAAACGTGAGCTATGCTTGGTGACTTCAAATGGATTTAAGAATTGATTTCCCTTGTAAACATCTCTGTAAACCACTTGAGCCCAATCGATAGTTGTTTGAAAGCCACTCGATGATTCAAAAGCACTGCGCTCATAATGAGTTGCACCTTGAAGTAACAAAAAATCTGGCGAAGAATTCACGCCGGTTTCAATGACTTGTAAAACAGCTTCTATTCGCTGTCTTTGCGGCA
This sequence comes from Pseudobdellovibrionaceae bacterium, assembly GCA_046318875.1. Lineage (GTDB taxonomy): Bacteria > Bdellovibrionota > Bdellovibrionia > Bdellovibrionales > Bdellovibrionaceae > JBKCTJ01. The sequence continues at coordinate 5,232 of JBKCTJ010000187.1, forward strand.
GGTCTGTGTGTTGAGCAAAGAGTTCCTCTTTCAAGTGAGTCAATCGATTCTGCGCTTCCAGGCGCTTTGAAGCAGTTGTTCCTGGAGCACCGAAAGGTCGAAACAAAGCAGTCACTTGTCGAGGGGTCAAACTCACATCCAATTTTTGAACCATGTGATCTCCACCCAAAATCTCGAAGGGACCTGTTCCAATTTGGTCTTTAAGTGCTGTTTTCACTTCGAGCTTAAATGATCTTCCGTGGGGAGCATAAAAAGTGGCAGATTTAAAATGAATATTAAATTCTTGAGCTGTCCATGTTTCAGCCCTAGGGCTGCCTTGATCTACGAATTGAACTCGAAATTCATTATTTGCGATTCGCTGAATGACAATGCGACTCCCGTCCTGCTGAAAAGCCTCGACTGAAGATTCGATATCAAGTTCGTGTAATTTAATTTCTCGAATGTAGGTGCGCACTCGCATTTGGTGCTTTGCATCCCCGTCAGAAATAGATTTTGTGTAGTAAGTAAAAGTACTGTCCTTCGTTCCAGCTGCAGGCGGAGCATCACGGACCATAATTTGATCGTGTTCTGGATGAAGTCGATTGTTTTTCTTTAATTCATAGAGCCTGCGATGGACGGACTGAACAAACTGGGGCTGATCAATATGAAGCCCATCAACCACTGCAGCATAAGTTTCAGCCGTGAGAAAGCGTTTTAAAAGTTCATCCACATAGCGACCCGATTCTTTTGCCGAGAGTTTGCTCTTCCACTCACTGCGCCAGACAGTGGCTAGTTTGCCACCCAAAGTAGACCGTAGTTTTTGCGTTAACTCATCAAACAGTGATGTAGGAATAGAAACTTTTTCGGATAAATTCACTGAAGAGAGAACTTGCGAACATTGACCCTGGGCTTGAGCAAGCGAAACGCCGGGCTGAAGTAAAACAGAAAACCAGAACAACAAAAAAATGATCTTCCGATGAAGAGTTTTTATGTTTCCAAGCATAGATTGCATCACTTCCATCCTCAATTTCACAAAAGGGCCTACCATTTTTTCGCCGGGCACCGCCGCCCGAACAAAACCCTCCAAAAAAGATAGCTTCCTATCCGATAGATCAACAAATATGCCAAATTTGAATTTGGTAAAAAGGTATTGAGCAATCAATTCGCACTTAAAATACTTTGGTGTTTCAAATTGAAACAAGCAAAGGGGTGAACGGATCCAAGAGTTTGCTAGGCGATTTTCATATTTCATCTGCAAATTTTTTTTACACCAATGGGGTCTCAGAGTGTATGAAATCTAGAAGATACAATCTGGAGGATCATAGAGGATCAGCGGCAGAATGTTGTAATGAGTTTATCTGCTGACTGGATCTGTGGAGTTAATCTCTGGAGTTAATCTCTGGAATTAATGCACTTCGAGTAAAGATTCAATTGACTAGAATGATCATGATTCTAATATAGTCCGTGTCGTTGTTCCCATACCCACGTTTGCCTTAAATTCTTCGTTAATTTGAATGAAATAACAATTTGAGCACCAGGAGTAATTGAGATGAGCATTTGAGATGAATTTACAAAGAGAATCTTCTTTCGAATAACGTCAGGCACGATGGATAGCGATGCTGCGTCAACAAAATTTGTTTTTAAAAATACTTGACGTGTTTTTTGGATTTCACAATTGAGCTGTGTTTAACGAAAGATCTTGGTTTAAATTGTTTTGTTAAATTAGGTGTTTTTTTGTCTTTATCAAGAGCTTAAGCCTTTAGAATCAGAGTTACAGGAGCATCTCAATCACCCTCAAAATCAGTTTTGAAAATGTGTGATATGTTTCTTGAATCAAGGGGATTTAAAATGGAAAACCATACAATGGATAATACGAAATTTCGTGAAATGAAGTCTTGTAATCATGCATTCGACAAAATAATTGGAAATAGTTTTCAAGCAAACATAAGCAATAATCAAACTTCAAAGCATCATCAAATACAAGAGTCAAAACGTGACCAATTATCTTGGTCAAACTATAATCAATTATCTGATTCAAAGAATGTTCAAATCCATGTTTCAACTCATGACCAATTATCCGAGTCAAAACACGATCACAGTCATCGAGTAAAACCTAACCAAACCCATAGTTCAAAACACGATCGCTTGCATGAGAAAGCGTTAGAAGTTGCCGCAACTTACAAAAGAAGTGAAATCGATTTGATTGAAATTTTGCAGCAGGTTTGGGTTGAGAGGAGTT
>JBKCTJ010000188.1:0-923 GCA_046318875.1 Pseudobdellovibrionaceae bacterium
CGCGAACAAAAAAATTCTTTCCGAGCTATATTTTTATTCAAATGCATTTGAATGAACAAACTTGGCATTTGGTTCGCCATGCTTCCAAGGTTTTGGGTTTTGTCGGCGGAAAAACTCGTCCACCAGAAGTTCCAGAGGCCGAGGTTTTGAGAGTGACCCAGCAAATGCAAGGCATCTCTGAAAAACCAAAACACAAATTCAAATTTTCATTGGGTGATGCAGTCACAGTGACTGACGGTCCGTTCAGCAATTTCAATGGCACAATCGAAGAAGTGAACGAAGACAAAGGTAAGGTGAAGGTTCTGGTCAGCATCTTTGGACGTCCAACACCGGTCGAGCTGGATTTCCTTCAAGTGGAAAAAAGCTAAGAGCGAGCTTTTGACTTTTTCCCCAGGAACATCGATTCCGGGAGATTTTTTGAATTTTTACGTGATTGGCTAAAATCTTGCTTGCCGCCTTGTGAATTTTCGTTTTATAAGCACAGGTTCACTGTTATGTTAAATATTTTTCATAAGTGAGGGCGCTTTGGCGTCCAGATTAAATAGTTTTTATTCCCTATTTTAGGAGTGGGTATGGCAAAAAAAGTAACAGGTATGATCAAGTTACAGATTCCGGCAGGGAAGGCGAATCCAGCGCCTCCCGTTGGACCGGCACTCGGGCAACAAGGGGTAAACATAATGGAGTTTTGTAAGCAGTTCAACGCGAGAACGCAAGCGTTGGGTGATTCGGTTGTTCCGATCATTATCACTGTTTATCAGGATCGCTCATTTACGTTTATCACGAAGACGCCTCCGGTTTCGAATCTGTTGAAGAAGGCGACCAAAATCCAATCAGGCTCTAAAATGCCTCAAAAGGACAAAGTCGGTAAAGTCAAAATGGCGGATGTGAAAACAATCGCTACAACAAAACTTCCAGATTTAAAC
>JBKCTJ010000189.1:0-3868 GCA_046318875.1 Pseudobdellovibrionaceae bacterium
TTCTATTTCAGTTTCTAATGCAAATCGCATTTGCAGTGTGATTACTCCAGAGAACAAAGAGAAATGGTTCATGCTTGCCCAGGGATCAAAATTGCAATTGGAAAAAGCGGTGGCCCTGGCTTCACCAAAGACGGCCATTCGTGAAAGAGCCATTGCCAGGAATATTGGCGACCATGTTCAAATGGAAATCAGATTTGGTACTTCCGAGAAAAGTTTTGATGATTTAAAACGAGCTCAAGATATTCTCAGTCAGAAGCTTCAGCGAGCAGCTACGATGGATGATGTTTATAGTGCCGCTTTGCAATTGTTTTTAGATAAGAATGATCCGCTTCGCAAATCGTGCCGAGCAAAATTAAACTCAAAAACAAATCAAACTCAAACTCAGACTGATAAAAAAGCCACCAGTAAAATTAAAATTTTGGGCACGATGAAAAGCGTGGGTGCGGCAAGGAATTTGAAAATCACGGTGAAGCGTGCAGTTCATCATAAAAACGAGAGTCAGTGTTCACACATTGATGAGCTGGGACAAAGATGTCAGCAGCGAAGGCATTTGCATATTCATCACATCCAACCGCTCTCTCAAGGCGGAACAAATCATATCAACAATTTGACTATTTTGTGTTCTGGGCACCATCAAGCCCATCACTTGGGGCATTGAGTTTGATTTTATACTTCGGCCTCAATTACAGGCCTCAATTACAGGCCCCACCTATTTGAGGAAAAATCCACTTTCTGGTGCCCTGGATTTTTCGTAATAAAATGAGGTTTCTTGATTTGGCGAATGTTTGAAGTCAATTGACTCTGGTCTGTTGTCAAAATGACTCCAAAAAAAATGGTATAATTCCTGCTTACCCGAGAGAGCAAACCTAAAAAATACAATGGGGGCATTGTGAAAATTTATTTATCTTTGTTTAGTCTTCTTTTTTTAGCTTCATCGATTTCTTTTGGTTATCTCGTTCCCGGACCTGGAAGTGGTGGTGGGCCAAATCCTCCTGGGTCAAAACCTAATCCTCCTCAATATCAAACTGGTTATCCTAACAATCCAGAAACTGGTTATCCCAACAATCCAGAAACACCCGACAAACCACCAGCCTATCCTTATGATGATGGGGGATACTCTGCCCCCTTTGACACTCTTGAAAAATGCAGCCTTTATCAAATCGTCAATAAGTTCACTGGGCTGTGCACACAATCAAAAGGGGTTGGAGATCAAGTTGATGATCTGTTCAGTTTATTTTGGCGTCGACCGCAATACCTCATTGGCCGCCCCGATTCATTCATCTCCCACTCTGCTGATATTCTTAAAAATTTTCTTCCACTTCAGAAACAAACTCGTTTTTTTAAAGTTGGAATGAAGATCAAAGTTCACTTTGAATCTCCAGAAGAGATTTTGCAGTGGCAGAACCAAATCATTGAGTATGGAAACAGCTGGTCTTCATTGGAAACACAAGAGGGGGCATGGCCAGTGATTTGGAATCAACTCTTTTCATTAGAAAGAGATGAAGTCACATGTATTTACAAAAAAGGATCCCGATGGAACTATGGAACAGTCATACTCAATCAGTTCATTCATTCTTCTGATTGGCAGATGTGGACCTGCAAAGAATCAAATTCTAAAGTGATCAGAAATACATACTATGTCACAGCCACAATCAATAACGGCAAAGGGATTAAAATAGATCAAAACTCAAATCTCATTTTGAAGCTTCCTTTTCCCGCAACAATCGTGTCTGTCGGTGCCGTTGTTCGCGAACGCCGATAAATAGTCTGGATAAATAGTCTGGATAAATGGCCTAGATAAACAGTCTGGTCAATGAATGGAAGGGAATTATAGATTCTAGTTCTAGAGATTTTGCGACTTTAAACACCGTTCTCTCTAGGAACTAGACAATCTGCCGCACATAACGCCATCGTTGGACTTCAGCCGGATGATAACTCACCAACTGACATGCACAATTGTGAATCATCACAGGCTCTGTGGGAGCATTCAAAGAACTGTGAACCATATTTCGAATGACCCCACCATGGGAAAAAATAACAATTTTTTCTTCGGGAACTTGAACCAGCCAAGACTCCAAAAAACCTTTGACTCTTTTGACACATTCCATTTTGGTTTCGACATCGGGGAAACTGAAATCACAATATACAATGGCAATTGAAAACCATTTCTTCAACGACTCCTCCCCATGTTGAGCAAACAAATCATCGCGAAACATTCCCTCTGCTTGCCCTAAGTTGGTCTCGCGCAAATCGGAATGGATTTGAACTTCTTTACCTATTTTTTGGCAGGCGATTTTTGCTGTTTCAATGGCTCTGGACAGGTCTGATGATAAAACAATTTCAGGATTAATTTCCGCCATCAGATCAATCAATGATTCAGCTTGCTTGCGACCTTCATCATTTAAAGGAATATCGGTATGCCCTTGAAACTTTTTCATGGCATTCCATTCGGTTTCGCCATGTCTAACTAAATAAATTAACTTTTGCTGAATCATCTATTCTCACTGCCTATTCTTCTTGACCCATCCAAATGTCTCGGGCTCTTTTTGCTGTCGCTGGAAAATCACTATAGACTCCGTCAACGCCCAAATCGAAATAATCAAAATACTCGTTTTCTGGTTTCTCTTGATAAGAAGTTGATAAATAGTTCTTCTCATCCCTAAAAGTATACACATGAACAAATAATCCAAATCCCTGAGCTCGCGAAACTAAATTATTTGGCGGAAGAAGGGATTTATCCAAAGACTCTTCTCGGATTAATCGCTTCCATGGCCCAATACCGTCAGCGTAGGTTTTAATTTGCTCTAACCCTTCATTGGTCATCATGTTTTCATAAGTTGTAGGTAATTTCAAAAGGACTTGATCGTAAGGTCTTATCCTACCCTCGCCAAAAAGCTGAACAAGTTTATATTCAGAAGAGTAATTTTGTGAACTTTTGATTTGTTTTAAATTACTGATTTCGAAAGACTGAATGAAAACGGGACTCTGATTTTTCGGGAAACCCCTTTTTTTCAAAGCTAACAGCAAAGCTTCTTCAAGGGGGAGCTTAATACCCTGAAAATAGCTAGGATGTTTCGTTTCTGGATAGACACCTATAGTTCGGTTTGAAATCGAGGTCTCATCAATAATCATGGATAGAAGCTCGTCGAAAGTTGGTATCAAAAACAAATCGTTATACTGCTGCGGTCGAAAGGCCAGAGGCTGCCGGACCCGCAACTGTTTGATTTCTTTCAAAGTGAAGTCTTCAGAAAACCAACCGGTGATTTTTCTTCCATCAATAGTTTTTGTTTTTTTTCTCTGTGGAAAAACTTTCGAGACGTTTGTCGTCTGCGATAAATCATTTTCGTGGCGACAAATCAAGACACCATCTTTGGTGATCACCAAGTCGGGCTCAACAACATCAGCACCCTGCCTAATTGCTTCGCGGTAAGATTCTAAAGTATGATCTGGATAAGTTCCCGGCGCACCACGGTGACCGATGATTAGAGGTCGTTTTTTTACACTGACCGGAGCTTCCAGGCTTGATGAACTCTGACATCCGAAAAGCCCACCCATCAAAAAGATGGTCAGAAAAATTTTAGAAAATAAAAAAAACAATTGAGACTTAATTTTTTGAGCATTCTTTTGCATAGGGACTCCTCATCGACCGTCGATTCTATTTAACATGGTCTTCATCACTTTAAGCAATGCACAACAGGCTGCGTGAAGGATCTTAACGAAAACTTACAGCCGTTGTCACAGAGTCACTCTTTTCAGCAAGGGGAATTTCCCAACAAAAACCTTTGATCAAAACCCGATGAACTTGCTGAATGTTTGCACTTGCTTGATATGATGTGCAATTCAACAGCTCTTTGCACCTATCCATGGA
>JBKCTJ010000190.1:0-41061 GCA_046318875.1 Pseudobdellovibrionaceae bacterium
AAGCAAGATCGAAAAGGAAGTGCTTAATAGAATTGAATTTTTAAGTGCCAAAAGAACTTGGGGCCATTGTTCAAAATGATGAAAAGTATCAAAAAAGAGTGTCCCGAGAGGAACTAAGAAAGCAAAGCAGACAGTGGTCAATGCTGCAAAATAAAAAAGATTGGGAAACGGAAGAGCTTTTTTTGCGTCATGGGTCTCTGTAGCAAATGAGTATTCTCTTCGTAAGCGATCAATCCCAAGAATACCAATAACGGTCATCATCAAAAACAAAGCGATGAGAGAGGCTGTGGAAAAGGAAAAATAAGAATTCCAGATTTTATAAATGTTCGTGCTGAGGGTTTGAATTCCGAAAATGTGGGAAGCGCCAAAATCGGATAAATATTCAAAATAGACAGTTAGAAATGATGCAAAGGCATAGGGTCTGATCATCGGCCATCTTAAAAGTTTCATTTTTTGCCATGATGTCCAGCCCATCAATTCTGCTTGATCTGAAAGAGTCTGCGATCTTTTTTGAAAGGCCAGCAGGCCAAACAAAAAACTGTAAGGATAAGTAGCTAAAACAAAGACAAGTCCAAATAAAAAATGTGGTTTTTCATAGCTGATCCAGTTTTGCCAGTGGCTCAAATAGGTAAAAGAAAAAACATAGATTGGAATAGTCATGGGGGCAGCGAGCAGCCAAATTAAAATCAATTTGAATTTAAATTGATAACTTCGGCAAATGTAGGCCCAGCTCATTCCAAAAATTGTAGCAACAGCAGATATCAGAAAACCATAGCCATAAGTTTGCCATAGAATTTCTAAACCGCTGGATTTTGCAATAGAAAGCAAAATATCCCGCTCTGCACCGAATGAAAAAAACATCAGGGTCACAAACGGGATAAAAAATAAACTGAATAAAAAAACTAAAAATAAGGTTCCGATTCAATCACCGCGATTATTCATACTTAACTGAATCAATCAGCATAATGGCTTTTCTTTGTAGTTCGCCCGCTTGGCTGATTTGAAATTTTTCAGATGATACCGGGGTTCCCCAGGCCTGAACAATGGAATCTGCCGGAATATTTGGGACAATAGGATATTCCAAATTTGAATCGGCAAAAAGCTTTTGAGCAGTATCTGTCGTTAGCCATTCCAAAAATTCTTGAGCCATTTTTTTGTTTTTTGAATGCTGCAAAATGCCGCCGCCGGAAATATTTAAGTGGGTAGGGCTGGGAAAGTAAACTCCAACGTTTTTAGCCTTACCTTCTTTCTGAAGTTTTCCTAAATAATAAGTATTTGCAATTCCTATTGGACAGCCACCTTTGGCGATGGCTTCAAGTAATTTTGTATCATTATCGAAAACTGGGTAAGCTAAATTTTTAATCCAGCCAGTAACCACATTTTTGGTCTGCTCTTCGCCTTGGCTAGCAATCATCATGGCGACCAGGGATTGGTTGTAGACTTTTTTAGATGTTCTTAAACAAAGTTTTCCTTTCCACTTTGGTTCAGCCAAGTCGGCATAGCTGACAAGGTCAGTGGCTTTTACTTTTTCCTTGTTAAAAAAGATGGTTCTTGCTCTCAGTGATAAGCCAAACCAAGTTTTATTTTGAGATCGATAGTTTTCAGGAACTCGGTCAGTTAAAATCTTAGATTCAGTTGCAGCGAACAGCTTCTGTTGATCGGCTTCCCAAAGTGTCCCGGCATCAACGGAGATAAAAATGTCGGCCGGTGTTGATTTGCCTTCGGCTTTGATTTTTTGAATTAAAGCTCCTGGTTCTCCGGTCAAAAACTCAATTGTGATTCCAGTTTGTTTTTTATATTCATCAAAAAGGGGTTGAATCAGCTGGGCATTGCGATGGGTGTAGACAACAATTTTTTGATTTTTCGCAGTTTGGCTATGTGCTGTCGTAGATATAAAAACAAGGGTGATGGCGGTCAGTCGAATTAATATGTTCATAAACACCTCAGGCAAGAGATAACCAGGATTGCCCTTGATGTAAATCATTGGCGAGCAAGAGCTTGCATTTGATAGAGAATTGAGAATGCTTTTGATTATTTGGATTACTTGGCTTTCCCTTGATTGGCCACCTTGGCAATGGCTTGGGCGATTTCTTGTGCATCGCCAAGGAAGTCCTTTTTCGTCATTTTTAAATTGGAATCCAATTCATATTTTAAAGGAACACCTGTAGGCATATTGACTTCCATGATTTGGGCTTCTGAGAGGCCCTCAATGTGTTTGACCATGGCTCGGAGGGAATTTCCGTGGGCAACAACTAGAACGCTTTTCCCACTTTTTAAGTCTGGCGCAATTTTTTGTTCCCACAAGGGCATGAATCGTTCGATGGTGAGTTTCAAAGATTCTCCCGAAGGTAAGGATCTTGGATCAAAGAGTTTATATTTTGGATCCTGGGAAGGATGTTGTGGGTGATCCGGTGCTATGGCAGGAGGTGGCACATCGAAACTGCGTCTCCATAATTTGACTTTTTCTTCGCCATGCAATTGGGCCATTTCTGTTTTGTTTAGTCCCTGCAATCCTCCATAGTGCCGTTCATTTAAGCGCCAGTCTTTGATCACAGGAAGCCACAGTAAATCCATTTCTTCCAAAGCAAAATGAAGAGTTCTAATGGCTCGCTTCAAGTAACTTGTGTAGATTTGATCAAAAACCAGGCCCTCTTTTTTCATCACTTGCCCGGCAGATTTAGCTTCGCTGATTCCTTTCGCAGTCAAATCCACATCGACCCACCCAGTAAATCTGTTCTCTTGATTCCAAATGCTTTCTCCGTGGCGCAACAATACCAAACTCATAGAGGCTCCTTTAGCTGAGTCATAAATAAGGTCTTCAGCCTAGGTGTCTAGGTGACAAGTGAAAAGGTTTTTCGAGTGAAGACTCGATCTTTGGTCCAATTTTTTGCGTCGCAACGTAATAGAGTATCTTCCTGAAAAGCCAAAGGAATTCAGTTCGTCAAATTGTAAAAATCAAGCTAAACTAATGACTCATTCAAATAAGGAAAACCACCATGTCTTCTGAATACGCTCATCGAGCAAACTTAGATTATATCGAACAACTCTATCAGCAATATAAACAAAATCCGACAAACCTGTCCGTGGATTGGCAGAGATTTTTTGAAGGTTTTGATTTGGGAATGACTATGGATCCCAATGTCGTGAAAAAAACCGGCGGAAAAGCTGCAGCCGCAGGAACCGGTTTTTCGGATAAAGAACTTCAAGTCTATAACTTGATTCAAGCTTACCGAAATCACGGTCACTTCGAAGCCCAACTTGATCCACTGACCAACACACCGACTCCATCGGAGCAGCTGGCTTTAAATAAATTTAATTTAAAAGAAACAGATTTGGATACAAAATTTCAGATCGGTTCTTTGATTGGAAAACCCAATTCCACATTACGCGAAATCATCTCAGTCCTGAAGAATGTCTATTGCGGTAAACTTTCAGTTCAATGTGCAGAAGCGCTTCCTGAAATTCGCGATTGGTTTATCCGCGAATTTGAATTTGAAAATGTAAACTTGAAACTTTCTGTACAGGATAAAAAAGAAATTTTGATTTCCCTGACCAGAACCGAAAGTTTAGAAAAATTTATTCACAGTCGTTATGTTGGAACAAAACGATTTTCTGTCGAAGGTGCCGATGCACTTTTGCCAATGCTTGAAACCATGGTTCAAAAGGGATCAGCCCTGGGCATGGAAGAAATGACGATTGGCATGGCACACAGGGGTCGAGTCAATGTCTTAGCAAACTTTATGGGGAAAGCCCTGGAATATATTTTTGCGGATTTCAATGGCCCAACTGAATTGGCAGAACCCATTGAAGATTATGACGGCGATGTGAAATACCATTTAGGTTATGTGGCTCAAAAAGAAACTCCCCATGGGAAAGTTCAAGTTAGCTTAGCGTTTAACCCTTCTCATTTAGAAGCTGTTAATCCTGTTGTTCTGGGAATGACCCGAGCAGCTCAGCGTCGCAGAAAAGACACCCAGAGCCGTAAAAAAGTTGTTCCAGTTTTAATTCATGGTGATGCAGCTTTTGCGAGCCAAGGTGTTGTTTTGGAAACTTTCCAAATGGCCCATGTGAAAGGCTACACCGTTGGTGGAACAGTTCACATCGTCATCGATAACCAAGTTGGTTTTACGACATCTCCTGAAAACGGAAGATCGTCTTATTATTCTTCGGACGTTGCAAAAGTGTTGGCTTGTCCTGTGTTGCATGTCAATGGTGATGATGCGGAAGCCTGCGTTCGCGCAATGGATATCGCATTGAAATTCCGTCAGCAATGGGGCCGTGATGTTGTCGTGAATATGATTTGTTATCGCAGATTCGGTCACAATGAAGGTGACGAGCCAGCATACACTCAACCATTGATGTATGACATCATCCGAAAACATCCAACTTTGCGAGAAATCTACGGGCAAAAATTAGTACGTGAAAATACAGTGGACCAAGCTTTTTTTGATTCTCATTACAATGAGAAAATGGATAATTTGCAAAAGATTTATGAAGACACTAAAAAAGCTGCGCAAAAAATTAAATCATTCAATTTTGATGGTTTTTGGAAAGGCTTTAGAAAGGCAAAAAGCGGCGATATCGAAAAAGCCGTGAATACAGCTGTAGACCAAAAGGTATTGAAAGAAATTGGAACTAAAATCGGTGAATACCCTTCGCACTTTACACCGCACCCGAAACTTTTGAAGCTTTTGGAAAGCCGAAAAAATATGGCTGCTGGCAAAGAGCCCATTGACTGGGGCATGGGCGAATTATTGGCCTATGGATCTTTGTTGAAAGAAGGAACTTCCGTTCGATTAACTGGGCAAGATTGTGTTCGTGGAACATTTACTCACCGTCATGCAGGTTTATACGATGTGAAAACGGGAGAAAGTTATTTTGCCTTGGACGAAGTCAATGGCGAACAAGTTGAATTTTGTGTCTACGATTCCATTTTATCGGAATACGCAGTTCTTGGTTTTGAATATGGGAATGCGATTTGTGATCCAACATTTTTAACAATTTGGGAAGCTCAGTTTGGAGATTTTTCAAATGGTTGCCAAATTATCATCGATCAATTTTTAACCAGCGGTGAATCGAAATGGATGCAAATGAGCGGACTCGTTCTGTTGTTGCCACATGGATACGAAGGTCAAGGACCTGAACATTCATCGGCAAGACTTGAACGCTTTTTGCAATTATTTGCACAAAATAATATTCAAGTTTGTAACTTAACAACCCCAGCTCAAATATTCCATGCTTTAAGACGGCAAGTAAAACGTGATTTCAGAAAACCATTGATTGTCATGTCGCCAAAGAGTTTATTAAGACATCCAAAAGCCGTTTCACAGTTATCAGATTTTTCTGATCATGGATTTCAGGAGGTCATTGGAGATTCTATTGTGGATCCAACAGCAGTCGAGTCTTTGGTTTTTGTTTCTGGAAAAATTTATTACGAATTGATTGAAGAACGTGAAAAAAATAAAAATATGAAAGTGGCTATTGCTCGATTAGAACAAATTGCTCCTTTTCCTGAAGCCCATCTCGCTGCTGAAATTCGAAAGTATCCGAATCTGAAGCGGGTCATTTGGAGCCAGGAAGAACCTAAAAACATGGGTTCATACCAATTCGTATTTTTTAGATTTCACGAAATGTTTGCGAAGGAAAAAAATCGCATGGCCTTGGAATACATTGGTCGACCAGAGCGGTCTTCACCGGCAACGGGTTCTATCTATCGACACAAAGTTGAACAAGCAGCCATTGTAGCAGAATGTTTTAAATAAATTTATTAATTAAGGGAGATCTCAAATGATTATCGAAGTCAAAGTTCCAACAGTTGGTGAGTCCATCACTGAAGCTGTTATTGGCAGTTGGAGCAAAAAAAATGGTGAGTTTGTAAAACGAAATGATATCTTATTGCTTCTAGAGACAGACAAAGCTTCTGTTGAAGTCGTTGCTGAAAATGATGGTGTTCTGCAAACCTTGGTCGAAGCAGGTCAAACAGTTTTAATCGGATCCATTGTTGCAAAAATTGATACGGCGAAAACAGATACGGCGAAAACAGCTGGTGCATCACCTACGCCGGCAACAACTTCAGCTGAACCACCGAGATCGCCGTCCTCTTCAACGCCGCAACCTTTAGCCTCAATGAGCGCTGCGCCTTTATCTCCGGCAGTGCAAAGAATTGTGGGCGAAAACAAAATCGATGCAACTCAAATTGCTGGAACGGGCAAAGATGGCCGAGTCACTAAAGGTGATGCTCTTCAGTACGTCAGCACGGGTGGGACCGTTTCTATTCCCAATGCAGCTTCAGCTCAACAAACAAAATCTGTTGATATTCCGAAGGCTCCGTCTGCATCAGTTATGGTTTTTCCAACATCTTCAAAGCAAGGAGATAAAAAAGTTGTTCCGATGACAAACATTCGCAAAAAAATTGCAGAACGTTTGCTTGAAGCGCAGCACACTACAGCTCATTTAACGACATTTAATGAAATTGATATGACTCGTCTGAACGAACTGCGTGCGAAATATAAGGATAAGTTCAAAGACAAATATGGTTTAAGCCTAGGTTTTATGGGGCTTTTTACAAAAGCTGCAGTTGAAGCTTTAAAAGCATTTCCGGCGGTGAACGCTTACATCGTTAACGGTGATTCTGTTGAATACCACAATTATTACAATATCGGAATTGCAGTCAGCACTGAACGCGGATTGATGGTTCCAGTTGTTAAAGATTGTGATGTTTTATCAGTGCCACAAATTGAGATGAGAATTCGCGAATATGCACTGAAAGCACGTGATGGAAAAATCACAGTGGATGACTTAAATGGCGGAACATTTTCAATTACCAATGGCGGAGTCTTTGGGTCATTGTTATCGACACCTATTTTAAATCCTCCGCAGAGTGCGATTTTAGGGATGCATAAAATTGAAGATCGAGCTGTCGTCATTAATGGCAAAGTCGAAGTTCGTCCGATGATGTATATTGCCTTGTCTTACGATCATCGAATTATTGATGGCAAAGAAGCCGTTTCCTTTTTAGTAAAGATCAAAGAAGGTGTCGAAGATCCAGAAAGACTGTTGTTAGAAATCTAATCTTGTCCGCATTTGAAGGAATAGTATGGCAAACATTTATGATTTAGTTGTGATTGGTTCAGGTCCCGCAGGTTACATTGGCGCAATCCGTGGGGCACAGTTGGGTTTGAAAACTGCCGTCATTGAAAAAGATAAAACCTTTGGTGGCACTTGTTTGAATGTGGGTTGTATTCCTTCGAAAGCACTTTTGGAATCGTCAGAGCATTTCCAATTTGCCCAGCATGATTTTGCAAAACACGGAATCAAGGCCGGATCTATTGAGTTGGATTTGCCAACAATGCTTGCTCGTAAAGACAAAGTTGTGAAAGACTTGACCCAGGGTGTGGCTTTTCTTTTCAAGAAAAATAAAATCGAAACTCATGCGGGATTAGGAAAAATCTTAACGCCGGAAAACGGAATCAACCGCGTTGAAGTAAAAAAGTCAGATGGCACCGTGGAAATTCTGAACACTAAAAATGTCATGATCTGCACTGGAAGTGTTCCAGTTGAATTGTCATTCTTGAAATTTGACGAAAAGAAAATCGTTTCTTCCACAGGAGCTGTGGTGTTGTCTCAAGTTCCAAAACCTTTGGTTGTGGTCGGTGGCGGAGTTATTGGACTTGAAATGGCGTCTGTCTGGTCACGTTTGGGTGCAAAGGTCACAGTAATTGAATTTGCCGATGCAATTTGTTCAATGATGGATCAAGAAACTGTTCAAGTGTTAACGAAATCTTTGTCCAAAGAAGGTGTCGTTTTTAAAACTTCTTGTAAAGTGATTGAATCCAAAATGGTCGGTGATCAAGTTCATTTGGTTTATGAAAATATGAAGTCCAAGCAAAATGAAAGTATCGAAGGTGATGTGGTTTTAGTTGCCACTGGTCGCAAGCCTTTCACAGAAGGCCTGGGTTTAGAAAACGTAGGAATTGAAAAAGATCAGCGCGGTTATATTTTGATTGATGATCATTTGAAAACCACTGCTCCAGGCATTTTTGCAGTGGGTGATGTGGTGCGAGGTCCAATGTTAGCTCATAAAGCTGAAGAAGAGGGCGTTGCTGTTGCAGAGTATATTGCAAACGGCTTTGGTCATGTGAATTACAATACTGTCCCAAGTGTTATTTATACTCATCCCGAAGTGGCTTCTGTGGGTCTTTCTGAAGAGCAAGCAAAAGCTCAGGGAATTGCAATCAATGTGGGAAAATTTCCGTTTATGGCGAATGGGCGTGCGAAAGCCAAGGGCTCGACGGATGGTTTTGTGAAAATCATTGCGGATCAAAAAACGGATCGGATATTGGGTGGACACATCGTGGGACCGAGTGCATCCGAATTGCTGGGTGAAATTGTAGTCACTATGGAATTTGGTGGAAGCAGTGAAGACTTGGGACGAAGTTTTCATTCGCATCCGACTTTGAGCGAAGTAGTTCGTGAAGCCGCACTAGCCGTTGAAAAACGTGCGCGGCAAATGTAATTTGAAACGTCACTGACGGTGACTAGGTTGAGACTCATCATTTTCGGTGACAAAATTTGATGGATAAAGACATATTCTAAGTATGAAGACCACACTTTTTCGTAGAATATCGACTCTAATGACTTGTGCTGAAGCAATGAAGAAGCAAGGTCGCAAAATCGTTGAACAAGATCTTTCATTTTATAAAAACTATTCAATGATCGTCACTGGGAAAACAATTTCGTGGATTGGGCCAGATCAACAAGTACCAAAAAAGTTAAAAGTCACTGAAGAATTGGATTGCCGAAGTTTTCAAATTTACCCTGGCTTTATTGAATGCCATACCCATTTGGGATTCGCCGGCCACCGTGCAGACGAATTTGAAATGCGCTTAAACGGTGTTAGCTATCAGCAAATCAACCAAAATGGTGGTGGTATTCAATCCACCATGAAGCAAACTCGGAAGATCAACTATCAAAGTTTATTTGAACAAACACAAGCTAGAGCAAATCAATTTTTAAAACAGGGTGTGACGACACTTGAGGCCAAATCTGGATACGGTTTAGACTTAAAAACCGAAGAAAAGGTTCTACAAGTCTATAGCGAGCTCAAAGGCCCAAAAATAATTAAAACCTATTTAGGTCCCCACTCTTTGCCACCAGAATTTCAAAATCATGATGAATACATTGATTATATTTGTAAAAAGGTTCTTCCACGAATACACAAAAAGAAGCTTGCAGAAAGAGTGGATATTTTTGTTGAAAAGGGATTTTTTACATCGGAGCAAGCTTTGCGCTATTTTCGCCAAGCAAAGTCCTTTGGTTTTGAAGTTGTCATCCATGCCGATCAATTCAGTCTTTCGGGAGGTTCCGATGTTGCTTTGCAAGTCGGGGCACTTTCTGCAGATCACGTGATTGAAATTGGAGATCTTGAGATTAACAAGTTTTCGAAATCAAATGTGACCTGCGTTCTTTTACCCATGGCTGACTTTTATATGAGATGTTCCTACCCAAAAGCTCGAAAAATGATCGACAGTGGGGTCAGAGTTGCTGTAGCTACGGACTTTAATCCAGGGAGCTCACCGAGCCAAAATCTGAGCTTTTGTGGATTGCTTGCAAGGCTTGAAATGAAGATGACACTGCCAGAAGTTATTGGAGCCTATACTGCGGGAGCTTCTTATGCATTAAATAAACAAAGTTTAGTTGGATCCTTGGAAGTTGGTAAATCGGCAGATTTTGTTTTAAGTCGCAAAGACTGGACAGAATTGTTCTATTCCGCAGATTCCCTAGACTGTGATTTTGTTTACATCGACGGAAGACGAAGATATTCTGCATCGCACTATAAAATTTAAGATTCTTAAATTTCAATTGAAAGAATGAAAAATTATTTCGTAGTCTGTAGGGGAGTGACGCCAAGAGGCACCAATTCAAGGAGACCAAGGATGAGGTCAAGTTATACACCGCTCATGCAGACAAAGTACTTTAGCCCTGCTTTTAACTCTGCGATTTTTGATGGCCCTGTCCGAATTTATTTCGCTCAGTTTCATGAGTCATTTGCTTTAAAAGTCTATTTCTTAGTACAACAAAAAATGATGGGAAGTTCTCCGCATCAAGATGTGGCAACCGAATTTAAAAATAAATTGGTGGCTTCGAAAACCAATGTTCTGGTTATGATTTACGCTTCGAGTGAAAGTTTTGGGTATTCCTTCGCCAAAAAACACAATGAAGTTTGGAGCTACGATCAGCTTCAAGGAGATCTAGTGGTGGGATTGCAAAGACCTCTCGAAGATCACGAGTTGCCCGCATTCATTGAAGATTTAAAGCTTAAAATTGTCGAACACTTAAATCATTTTCCTTCTTTAAACAGATCTGAGATGGCGCCCGAAGCTTTAATATGAAAAAACGAAACCAAGGGCAAGTGGTGCTTGAGTATGTTCTTCTCTTGGTGATTTCAGTTAGCTTTGCCGCCTTAGTTGTCAGACTCTTTGCCAGTCGTGATATTGAAAATCCAGGTTTTTTAGTTCAGAAGTGGGATGATATTCGAAAGACAATCGGAAGTGAGCTTCCCGAAAAATGCAGCGCCACGGGTGGCGAAGTCACTTGTTCGAGGCCTTAACTATTTTTTTCTCATTTTAATTTCTTTATAGAGTGTCTCTTGCATTTCTTCTTGAATCTCATCGCAAAGATCTTTGACCAATTCACGATCGTTCATTTTATTTGGATCGTAAGGCAACTCTCGGTGTGGTAGAAATTTAATTTTCCACTTCACGGGAAGGGGTAAAATATTCAGAGGCAATGGCAGAATTAATCCTCTAAAGAATTTCGAAAGTTTCAGCTGACTTAAGTTAATGCTGGACTCTTCTGCTCCGATGACAAGAGTTGGAACAATGACTGCTTTGGTTTCCAGAGCGAGTCTAACAAAGCCTCTCTTGAACTCTTGAAGCTCATACATTTTATGTGAAGGTTTAAAGTTTCCATGTTCACCTTCGGGAAAAAGAATAATCAGATTATTTTTATTTAAATAGCTTTTGCCATTTTCATAGGATGCTTCAATAAAACCCATTTTGTTTGCTGGTAAAGCTGTGGTCTTCGTTAAAAACCAAAATTGATGAGTTAAAACCCTGGGAATGCGTTGAGCATGTTTTTGAATCATATATGCTAGAACGATAGCATCAAATCCTGAAAATCCTGAATGGTTCGGTGCAATGATGACGGGTCCTTGGCGAGGAATATTTTCAAGGCCTTCAATTTCCACTTTGAAATAGCGAGTGATGATTTCAGCTAACAGTGATGGCAAATGCCGGTACAAAAACTTCTCTTGGGAAAGTTTGGATTGACCAGTGAGACTTTGCAGATTGTCGATCAATTTAGATCGAAATTTTAGAAAACTCATGCTCCAATGATAAAACAAAAAAAGGGAATCAGATATGGAAAAGTTTATTCTAGTCGTCGATCAAGGGACGACCAGCACTCGGTCCATTTTAGTTAATAAACAGGGAAAAATGATTGCTCAAGACAGTCAGCCTTTTCAGCAATATTTTCCAAAACCAGGCTGGGTGGAACATGATCCCGAAGAAATTTGGCAAAGCGTTTTAAAGACAATGAAAGCAGTGATCCAAAAATCAAAAATCAAGTCAGAACAAATTCATTCCATAGGAATCACCAATCAACGAGAAACCGTTGTGGCCTGGAATAAAAAAACAGGCCAATCACTTTATCATGCCATTGTCTGGCAATGTCGACGGACAGAGACTCATTGTCAAAAGATTCGCCTGAAAGAAAAAGGTAAGCTTGCAAAAAAAATTCATCATAAAACAGGCTTGATGATCGATCCTTATTTTTCTTCGACTAAGATGAGTTGGCTGTTAAACAATGTTCGATCTGTAAAAATAGCTCGAGAAGAAGGAAATCTTTGTTTTGGAACAATCGATGCTTACCTTTTGTTTCGATTAACGTCAGGAAATTCTTTTTCCACTGATGTCAGTAATGCGTCTCGAACCATGTTAATGAATTTAGAAACAACAGCTTGGGATCTAGATTTGCTAAAAGTCTTTGGAATTCATTTCGATGAGTTGCCACAGATACAATCTTCTGACGCTTTGTTTGGGGAAACCAAGGGGGTTGATTTCTTATCAGACAGTACGCCGATCCACGGAATTCTAGGTGACCAGCAAGCTGCACTGTTTGGACAGCTATGTTTCAAACCGACAGAAGTGAAATGCACTTTCGGTACTGGAAGCTTTATATTGTTTAACACTGGTACAAAAAAAATTCGATCTAAATCAAAACTATTGACCACCGTCGCATGGAAAATTGGTCAGCAAAAAACTATTTATGCTCTAGAAGGCGGAGCTTTTGTTTGCGGTGCTGCCGTCCAGTGGCTGCGTGATCAGTTGGGCATGATCGAATCTAGCGATGAAATTGAAACTCTGGCCCAATGTGTCTCTGGCAGCGAAGGTGTAGAGTTTGTCCCAGCATTGACTGGACTTGGAGCGCCTTATTGGAGGGCTGATGCCCGTGGGGTCATTTGCGGCTTGACCCGCGGAAGTAATAAGTCCCATATCGCTTATGCAACTTTAGAAGCAATGGCGCTCCAGAACGTTGAAATTATTCAGGCCATGGAAAAAGATATGGGAAAAAAAATAAAAACACTGAAAGTCGACGGTGGGGCCACAGCAAATCAACTGCTTTTGCAGCTTCAATCAGATTATTTAGGGGCTCAAGTGATCAGGCCTAAAGAACTTGAAACAACAGCCTTAGGCGTAGCTTATATGGCTGGTTTGGGTTCCCATTTCTGGAGTGGTTTTGATGAAATTGAAAAGTTGTGGATTAAACAAAAAGATTTTTTACCTCAAATGAATCTGAAAACAAGAACGGGCCGAATGACAAAGTGGAGAAATGCTGTTGCTCGGACTTTTTGATATTGGATGAGCCAAAGAGTCCCTAGCGATTGAAAGTCATTTCGACAAAATTGACGAAGTCCTTCATCGATTTTTTCCTGTCATGAGACGACTTTATTTTTTTAGATTGATAAATTGGTCTGAAGCTTTTAACAGTGAATTCATATTTTTTAAGCGAGTAATAAATGATTTCAGCATGCACGATGCCCATATCGGGAGTTCAGAAAGTAATTGTTCATAACCCTGATCTGAAACTTTGATCAAGCTGACATCTGACATGGCTTCTGCCGAAGCGGAGCGGGGCGTATTGTCCAGCAATGCAAATTCGCCAAAAGATTCTCCTTCTGAAATTGAGCAAATATTTATTCTTTTACCTGTACTCGCTTTTGTGAAAATTTGAACATCGCCCTTTTCGATAATGTAAAAATGACTTTCGATGTCGCCTTCAAAAAATATGAAATCGCCTTTTTTATAATGCTCGCGATGAATATCCTCCGATGTTGGTCGACTTGATGTCTGCGATTCTAACTTTTGATCCATGGATTC
Organism: Pseudobdellovibrionaceae bacterium; assembly: GCA_046318875.1. Classification (GTDB taxonomy): domain Bacteria; phylum Bdellovibrionota; class Bdellovibrionia; order Bdellovibrionales; family Bdellovibrionaceae; genus JBKCTJ01. The sequence goes on from JBKCTJ010000190.1 coordinate 13,440, forward strand.
TCCTTGGGAAGATTTCAGAATACGAGCTAGACAGAGTTTAGCCGAGAACTGATCTCTACATCAATCTGAGTCATCAACCTCGGCGAAAGTCGAGGTATTTAAAGCTCAGAAAATGATTTCAAGAGGCTAAACTAAGCGACTTAAGTCTTTGAGAGTTTTTATGTAATGGAGCTTCACTGATGAGTTCATTTTTATATCTTCTAAATGTTTTTTGTTTGATAAAGGTAAATAAAAATCAGTGAATCCAAGTTTTAAACCTTCTTTGACGCGGGCTTCGGCAAAAGAAACGGCTCGAACTTCACCAGTCAGGCCAATTTCCCCGAAAAAGCAGGCTTTCGCTTTGATCTCTTGACGTGATTCAGTGGATAGCAGAGCCGCCGCAACTGCTAAATCGCTGGCTGGTTCAATCAGTTTTAGGCCGCCCACCACATTGATGTAAATATCAGAATGAAAAAATTGAACATCAAGATGGCGGTCGAGAACTGCAGAAATCATATGAAGTCGGTTGAGATCAATTCCTATAGAAGTTCTTCTTGGCATAGCCATTTGTGTGGACAGAGTCAAAGCTTGAACTTCGCAAAGCAGTGGTCTGGTTCCTTCCATGGACGCATAAACAGTGGAGCCAACGAGCTGAGTGCCTCGTTCTTCTAAAAACAATTCCGAAGGATTTTTCACTTCTTCCATGCCTTTTGAATTCATTTGAAACACGCCCAATTCATTGGATGCACCAAATCGATTTTTGATTGCTCGAAGCAAACGAAAATTATAGGAAAGATCGCCGTCAAACTGCAAAACAGTATCCACCATATGTTCTAAAACTTTGGGACCTGCGATATTTCCATCTTTAGTCACATGGCCAATCAAAAAAACACAAATGCCTTCCGACTTTGCAAGACTCATTAAGTGAGCTGCGCATTCCCGCACTTGAGACACTGATCCCGGAGCAGATTCAAGCTCGCTTAGAAAAATTGTTTGAATGGAATCAACCACCAAAACGGAGGGTCGGGACTTTTTAGCTAAGGACAAAATTTGGTTCAAATCACTTTCGGCGGCAATTTCAATTTCAGCTGATTTAATTCCTAAGCGCTGGGCACGTGAAGCCGTTTGATAAACACTTTCCTCACCTGAAACGTAAAGAACCCCGCATTTGTTTTGCGCTAAACCGCCAGCCATTTGCAACAGCAGTGTGCTTTTTCCGATTCCCGGCGAACCGCCCAGCAAAACGAAACTTCCCATGGCCAGGCCGCCACCTAAAACACGATTGAATTCTTCAATCCCTGTATCATAACGCTTTAAAGCTTGCTCTTCTAGGCCTTGGTCTAGCCTCATGGTCTTACTGACTGCATCACTTTGTTGTATCGCCCAGCCTTTTTTAGAAATACTGGGATTTGAAGACTCAGGGCTTTGAATTTCCTCAACAAAAGAGTTCCATGAACTGCATTCTGTGCATCGACCTTCCCAACGCATTCGTTGAGCTCCACAATTTTGACAGACATATAATGTTTTGGACTTCGATTTAGTCATAATTAGGGGCTACAATTAACATCATATGAAAAAAATTTCTAGCAGTATATTCTGTGTCTTGTTTCTGATTTTTTTGCCGGCTCAAGCGCAGCTGGAGCTATTTACTCAGCTTCGTGATTTGATTCAAAATCAAAAATACATCGATGCAAAAAAAATGATGGAGACTCAGGCCAAATCCACAATTCCTGCTGAAGATTTGCATTTATATGATTTTCAATCGGCTTATCTGGATTTTCAATTGGGCCTTTATTCTTCAGCCCAGAGCAAGTTTCAAACTTACTTGTCAACTCATTCGAAGCTAAAAGACTATGCTCAATACTTTTTAGCGATGTCCTTAGAACGCCAGAATAAAGATGATGAGGCCGTCAAGTACCTCCAAGAAATTCAAGGCATGGATATCAATACAAAGCTGTCGAGCCAAGTCGCTAAAGAGATCGGCGAGATTCACCTGCGCAAAAAAAACTTTCCTCAAGCAAAAATTGCCATTTCGAAGGCAATGAAAATTCTGAAATCAGGTGAGGAAGCAGCAAGCCTCCTCTTTTTAATGGCTCAAGTTGAAAGAGGTCAAAATTCAGAAACTGGTTTTTGTAAGGTCATCGTCAAGTTGTACTCAGAATTTCCTCATTCCTCTGTGGTCGCGAATTGGGATGGAAACTTAAAAGAAAATAAATTTCAAAATCAAAAGACAAATTGCGTCGCTGACCATGATGTGTTCCGAAAGCGTGTCCGATATCTGATGTGGAATGGAATGGACACTCGGGCTTATGAAGAAATTCAGAAAATTAAAAGCCAGAAAATTTATCAACCCGTAGAAGTCGATCAAGCGTTAGCTTATTATTACGTTCAAGAGGGAGAGGTGGTCAAAGCTCGCGAAATTTTGGTCAAGTATGAAAGCGAGCTTAAGGATCAGTTCGGTTATATCTTAAATTACGCGGGGATTTTGTCCCGAGCCGGAGATCTTGAGAAAGCAATTCAATATTTTTATAAAGCACACCTGCTTCGTCCAAAAGATCAATCAGGACGAAATGCTCTTTATCAAGCGGCCTTTCTGAGTTATCAGAATCGGAATTACGATACTGCTGAAAAAAGATTCCAAGAATTTTTAAAAAAGTATTCTAAGTCTGGTTTAACCCAAGATGCGAAATGGCATTTGGCTTGGATCAAATACCTTAAAAAAGATTATCAAAAAGCAATTGCTGATTTTAAAACACTCGAAGATGTTAAAGTAAAAAGCAAAGGCTCCAAGCAACGTCGAAAAATTGTAATTCAAAAGGATCGCAACAAATATTGGTTAGCCATGGCTTATGTGAGATTAAAAAAATACGAGGAAGCTAAATTGATTTTTGAAAGTTTAGCCAGAGACCCTTTGTTTGGGTATTATTCCATTGCGGCTCAAGCAAGACTTTTGCATGTCAAAAAAGAAATCGCTAAGTTAAATCGAAGTTTAGCATTTACTCCTGTTAGAATTTCTAGATTTCACATGAGTGACTATGTTTTACCGGGTGAAGATCAAACGACGGCACAACTCAGTGAAGAGACGGAAGACCAAGTCAAGCTTCCGTTGGATATGAATTTTAATCAGCCCATTCAAGATGGTTCTGGTGATAGCATCGTGATCAGTGAAGAGCACGAAGCCGATGTGGATAATGCAGATGTGGAAGATGAAGAAGCCCAGCCAAAAACCAAACAAAGAATTTTGGCAAAATTTGAAAAAACGCGGGACTTGATGATTTTGGGATTAAATGACTGGGCGAAATGGGATCTCTACGAAATAGAAAAAAACACTAAGGACCGACAGAGTTTGCGTATCTTAGTGAATGAATACTCAGCTTTGAAACAGTACCATCGGTCCGCTTATTTAGCTCATACCTACTTTAGCGATGCTCGAAAAAAAATGGGGCCAGAAATCGGGCGTGAGCTTTGGATATCTGCTTATCCGCGAGCTTACGACGATCAAGTCGTGAAATATTCCAAACTCTATCAAGTTCCCGAAGAATTAATTTGGGGAATTATGCGAGCCGAGTCTCAATTTAAAATGGATGCTATTTCACCGGTTGGAGCTCTGGGGTTAATGCAAGTGATGCCTTTCACAGGGATGCGTCTTTCAGCTTTAATGAAAGAACAAAAGTTTGAAGCTTCCGATTTATTGAATGTTGAACCCGCTGTTCGGTATGGTTCACGATATTTGCGAAGACTCGCAGACAAATTCAGACATTTGTCACCGCTAGTTGCAGCAGGCTATAATGCGGGTCCACACCGAGTTAAAAGTTGGATTTATTCTTTTGGGGATTTAGACACGGACGAATTTATCGAACACATTCCATTTCTTGAAACTAGAAACTATGTGAAAAGGGTTCTTTCATATCAGTATATCTATTCCAGATTATACAAAGGAAAAACAGATTTCATAGAATACTTGCCAAATAAAATTCCTTATTCGACAAGCGAGAAACCTCCTTTCCGTGAAGAATGGGATGAAATTTAATATTTTCAGTTTTTTTTTACGATGGTTTTTTTCAACGATTCTCTTGGTTTTCATGAGTTTTCTTTTGTTGCGTCTGATGCCCGGTGGACCCTTTGATGATGAAAGTCGCATGCACCCCCTTGTTCGCGAAAAACTAGAATTATCTTGGGGCTTGAAAGAGGATTATTTTAAACAGTTTTTACTTTACACAAAATCAGCATTTCAACTGGAACTTGGCTATTCTTTGCAGAATCCTGGCCAGAGTGTAGCATCCATCGTGGGCTCCCGATTTTCCCATACTTGGATTTTAAATTTAATTGTCATCTGCTTAGTCATTTTCTTAAGTTTTGTTTTGTCATTCATGGCGTTTTATTCACAAAAAATCAGGGGCATGATTTTCTTCGTTCATAGAGTGATCTTCTCGCTGCCGATTCTTTTTTTAGCCCCGATGAGTATGTTTGTTTTTTCATTTTATTTTGAACTGTTGCCATTTGCTTTTTTGGATACCAAGTTAAATTATATTTTGCCTATTTTTGTGCTGTGCTTGCGACCCATTGCAGTTTTGTCACAAATTCAAATTCAAAATCAGGATGAAATTCAAAAACAAAATTTTATGCAAGTTGCCAAAGCCAAGGGGCTGACTGAACAGCGACTTTTTTTCGTTCACACTTTGAAAAACTCTTTGCCGATGACCGCGAGCTATTTACCAGATACTTTAGTGGGATTGGTGTCGGGATCCTTTTTGGTCGAAATGTTGTTTTCCATTCCTGGTTTAGGTCTTCTTTTCGTCGAGAGTATCGGCGAGAGAGACTATCCCATGATCGTGGGAATTACTCTTGTTCTAGGTGCGCTGTTTATATTTCTTTCGCAGCTTGTAGAAACCTTGCAGCATAGCCTCGATCCAAGAAAAAGAATTCAATTGGTATGATAAAACGATGGCCATGAAAAATGTATTAAAGAAATATCAATTCCTTCTTCTTTATTTTTTTATACTTTTCATTTGCATACTTTATGCTTTTCTAAAAATTGATCCCGATTTTATCAACGCTGATCGCGTTTTGGCCAGACCTTCACTGGATCATTTCTTTGGAACAGATTTTTTGGGGCGAGACTATTTTTACCAAGTCATCATGGGGAGTTTAATTTCACAGCTGGTGGGATTTTTGGGGTCTTTAGGTCTGTTGTTTGTGGCTTTGTTTTTTGTGATAGTTCTGAAATCAACTCATTTTGTTTGGTTTAAAAATTTCGCCATGATGTTTTTAGATGTTTTTCAAAGCCTTCCAAATTTTATCATCAATGCTGTCTTTGCACTGTTGTTTGCCCAATTTTTTTCAAGCACGTCTCTTTTGTCGCAATCATTGATTTCAATTGTGCTTTCGATTTCGCTGACTTATTGGATGAATCCTGCAAGGCTCTTGTCTGCACAACTTGAGAAAGTTTTGAAGGAGCCTTTTATTGAAGGTGCCCAAGCAATCGGAGCAAAAAAAAGATGGATTTATATGCGGCACATATTGCCGCATATGAAGGACACATTATTTTTACTTTTTTTCCTTTATTTCCCACAAAGTATTTTACAAGAAACAATATTAAGTTTTATCGGTCTTGGAATCCAATCGCCCTATTCAAGTTGGGGTTCCCTGATGCAACAAGGTTTTGGCAGTCTACAAACCCATCCACATTTGATGTTGTTTCCATCGGCCATGGTTTTTATCACAATGATGGTGTTTCAAATCACTTTCAAGAAGCAGGCTTAACCCAACCGCCAAACAAATTTTCCAAGACAGTGGCCAGGCGAAAACACAAATGATCGCAATAGGGTCGGGCGACAATCTGAACACCCATGGGTAATCCTTCGGAATTTAAGCCCAGTGGCACAGTGACCGCTGGAAAACCTAAGGTGGTAAATATCCCGGTGTAAATGAAATCAAAGGGAGTCAGCTTTGCGTGATTGTGTTTTGGAGCAGGTCGAGGGTGCACGGGCAATACGAGAACTGATCTGTCGTCTAATTTTTTTAATAATTCTTGTTTCAGATTTTCATGTTCCTGGGAGAGCTGCACTGATTGATCCTTATCAGGAGCAAGATTTTCAATCATTGCCACTGCTAAATTAGAAAAAGTATAATTGGGTTGTCCTCGAGCAATTTTAAAGAGCTCTTTTGTATAGTTAATTTTTCCATGGGGATTGAGCAAATCAGAAAATCGATCGGATTTTCGTTTCTTGACTTCATTAAACCAAAGCTCCACCGAGCGCACAAAAAACCGAGGATCAAGCTCTTGAATAGAACATCCTAGTTCCAAGAATGCTTGAGCAACTTGAGATACTTTTTCAGAAACATCTTGATCTGGCAAAGACGCTAAATGGATTTCTGGCGAATTCAAATGATAGACTTTGATTTGGCTGAGCTGAAAACCAGATGCCGCAAATTTATTTTTATTCACCAAAACTTCTTGACGAGTTTTGGTTGCAGGATCAATTCCATCTGCTCCGCACATAATTTCAAACATCACTTCAAGATCCTCAGCTCGGCGAGTAATAGGACCTGCTGCAGTGTTTGTGTATTGATTGGGATTGGTTTCTTTGAACTGTTCAAAGTCGTAAGGAAAATGTCCAGTGATGGGAATTGTATTCTCGGTTGGTTTATGTCCAAAGACTCCACAAAAGTATGCAGGCATTCGAATACTGCCACCGATGTCGCTTCCAATACCTATGGGATGTGTTCCTGCACCAATCAATGCGCACTCGCCACCGCTGGAGCCACCTGAAGTGCGTCCCTTGTTGTAAGGATTATTTGTCTGTCCATAGATTGGGTTATAGCACTCGTACCAAAAACCCAGTTCCGGGACATTGGTCGTGACTAGGGGAATGCCACCAGCTTCAATGAGTCTGGACACTAAAGTCGATGTTTTTTTTGCAACATGATCTTTATAGTGAATATTACCAGCAGTTCTTTTCGCACCTTCAAAGGAAAACATTTCTTTAATTGAAAACGGAATACCAAACAGAGTTGAGTATTCATCCGGCTCCATGCGAGTCATCAGTTCTGTTTTCTGTTTTGCAATAGTCAATGCTTGTTCGTAAAATCTTTCACAAACAGCATTGAGTCTGGGGTTTTCATTTTCAATTTTATTGATTGTGCTGTGGATCAGCTCCAGAGGAGAGAGCTCTTTTTTTTTCATCTTTCGAACGAGTTCTTGAGTCGACATTTCAAAAATTTGACTCATGCGAGTTCTCCTTTTTTACTTTCGTTTGAAAGTATAAACGATCAAGGCAATTCCCATCTGGAATAGAAATACAGGGAATAAAAAGTTTGCTACCGTCATAAAAAAGATTTCCAGATGCACAGACTTTGAAGAAGTGACTGAATACCAATTTTGTAACTGTTGCAGAGCCGTTTCCAGAGATTTCACTTCAGCCCATTGAATCTTACCAAAGTTATTTCCAAAATCAAAAAAATAGGTGGCAATTCCTAAAAACAAGATGATCAATATTGAAGGAAATACGACACTGATAAACAATATAAACGATGTGGAAAATCGCAGTTTGTTGAGTAACCATTCAAGTCCGATAGAAATCGAATTCGCGATCATTGAAAAGCAAAAGACTTCCACAGCCGAAAAGTAATGAATGGACAGATGTCGGTTAAAAAATAAATGGAAAACACAAAGCATGAGTGGAACGACGAAAATTCTAAATTTGGCGGAAAAAAAAATCGTCATTAGCTTCTTGTCCTACACGTTAAATCTAAAAAATAAAATATCCCCGTCCTGAACAAGATATTCTTTTCCTTCAAGGCGGTATTTCCCAGCTTCTTTCACTGCTTGTTCACTTTTAAACTGAAACAAGTCTGCACTGTGATAGGTTTCAGCTCGAATAAAACCCTTTTCAAAATCCGTATGAATGACACCAGCAGCTTGTGGGGCCTTCATTCCTTTTCGAATTGTCCAAGCCCGCACTTCTTTTTCGCCAGCCGTGAAATAGGTTTGTAAACCCAGCAGTTCGTAAGCTTCACGGATCAGGCGATTCAAACCAGGTTCGGTAGCTCCCATTGAACTGAGAAACTCGGCTCTTTCTTCAATTGGGAGCTGGGAAATTTCAGCTTCCATGGCAGAACAAACCATAATTGTTTTGTTGCCTTCTTCCTTTGCTCGAGCTTCCACGGATCTGACCCAGTCATTGCCACCATTTGAAAAATCAGTATCTGAAACATTGCAAACATACAAAACTGGTTTCGAAGTCAGTAAATGCAAATCACGTAAATATGGAAATTCAAGTTCATCTGTTTTCACACTTCGTGCTGGTAATCCTTTGCCCAAAGCTTCAAGGACTCGAACAGTCACCTCAAATTCCATTTTAATTTTTGGATCCGTGGATGTTTTAGCCAATTTTTCGATGCGTTTTACTTTTTTCTCAACACTGTCTAGATCAGCTAACATTAATTCTGTATTAATGACTTCCATATCGCGAAGGGGGTCAACACTTCCAGAAACATGAATGATATTTGAATCATCAAAACAGCGCACGACATGAACAATGGCATCTGTTTGCCGAATGTGACTTAGAAATTGATTACCGAGACCTTCCCCCTGACTTGCGCCTTTAACGATACCAGCAATATCAACAAATTCCATGGTCGTTGGAATGACTTTTTGAGGTTTGATAAATCCAGTAATCTGTTCCAATCGCAAATCAGGAACAGTGACAACTCCGACATTGGGATCAATGGTGCAAAAAGGATAATTGGCAGCTTCGGCTTTGGCTGAAGTCAGCGCATTGAATAGGGTGCTTTTACCGACATTTGGAAGACCGACGATACCCACTTGAAGTGCCATATTTTTTTCCTTTTAAAAAGATCAACTCGACCATAAAAGCATCTCCCCCGGACGTCAATACTAGGCATAGGACTCGAGGTGTTCAGAGCCAAGAAATTTTTGATCTCATTTTCAACAAGCCATGGAAAAGTAAAGCCATGGACAAGGGGGAAAAGATGAATTTATTTATGAAGGCCGCGTTGACCAGTATTTTGTGTTTAACGACCGTGGTGGGGGTTGCCTAAGATTGAGACAGTTTTCAATCAGTTTTTACAAGGACTGCTTTCAGTGACAGGACGTCAAACGTCTATAGAAGTAGAAACCACACCACCATGGCAGAAGTCAGCAGAAATTTCAAATTTCCCGGAACCTTCAACAATCCATTCAAGTAAAACTTCATTATTGTTTTTTCGCGAATACATCATCACTGGGGAATGCCATGGTAGAAAACGATTTCGTCCCTTTAAATGATCTGTTTCGAAAATCTTTTTTCCCGAAATCACTTTTATTTTCCCAGAAGTTTTCACTCTCACCAAGGGTTTTTTGACTGCTGCAACTTTCAAAGCTTGCTCGCTCAAGTAAGTTCCCAAGAATCCCTTATTTTCAAATACGACACAAATTTGAGTCGTATTTGAATCAATTTTCTTTGCTTGAATACTCTTGGTGTGAACCAAGGGCATTGATTTAGCTTGAGCCATGGCGATGGAAAAAACTTTTTCCATTTCGGCCTTTAAAAACTGTGGCGGTGGGTTTCTAAATAAATAAGCCGTTTTCCATCCACCAATTTCGACTTTGCCGAGTTGAGGGTGATGAAAGGGCTTCCAGTCCTGATAAAAATCGTCGTATTTTAAATTTTTCTTTGCCCAATCAAAAATGCTCAAGAGCTCTGATTCTTCAGGATAAAAATATCTGGAAACATCATTTTTCACAGTGATCCCAGCTTTTTTCCACACATCCCAAATTTCGATGGTGAAAGCGTAAACTCCTCGGTGCTCGAAACTCCAATCGCAACCTGTTCCAGAAATTGTATCTCGTGGATTGTAGCGAAAATCTTTGTAAGAAGATAAGGGCTTGTACCCAGATGCTATGGCATTTTCTTCCAGAATTTTCTTATAGACTTCGATATCATGGGCAGCAAAGTTTTCGTCTGGATGATTGGTCGGAGGACGAATGATCACTCCACCGTAAGTATGCAAAGTCAAATGACCATAAATTCGTTTTCTTTCAGTAAACGCTTTAATGAAGGCTTCTGCTTCCGGCAACTGCAGTGGATATTCTCCTGCTCCCATCTGTTGACCTTCTGGACGGTAGTTTGCTGGATATTGGCGATTCAAATCATAGCCGTGGGTCTGTTCGAAATTTTCGTTAAATCCATCAAAATTTTGAAAACTGCCCTCTTGATAAAGCTTGTAATATTTTGTGTCTCCGTCTTCATAATCAACATGACTGCGCTGAACCATGATATTTTTATTTTTCGCAGAAACTTTGTAGGCCCCCGCTGGGTCTTCTTTGCGCATGGTTAAAATCAAGCCATCGCCATTTAAGTCTGCAGGAATAAAATTTTCCTGCACTGGCGGGTTTGGCCAAGGAACAAGACTTGATCTGACTTCATGTTGGGTTCGAATAAAATAATCTGCTCCGTCGGCGGATAGTTTTGGCAGCACATAGAAAGTGACGTGATCCAGAAGGTATTGAATCTCAGAATTCGTTTTTGCTTCGGCTAACAATCTCGAAATAAAAAACATCGCGCTCTGAGCGCCTGCGACTTCACTTGCGTGGGTGTTTCCGTCGATCCAAAAAGCGGGTTTGTTTTCTGCAGATCCCGTTTTTGAATTGGTAATGGTCGCAAGCCAAATTTCTTTTTTCCCAGTGGTTTTACCGATGGATTCTAATGTCATCAAATGGGGATAAGACTTTACAGCTGATTTTAAAAACTCGGTCAACTCGGTGTGAGTTGCATAGTGATCCATTTTCAATTTCAACACAAAGTCACCTCATCCATGCATGTTTATGAGCGTTGATAGACCTTCGCTTTACAAAGAGAGTCGGGCTCCCAGGGTAATCATGGATTCCTCTGAATTCTCAGAAACGGATAAAGATCCCCCGCTTTCATCCATCACTTTTTGATAGCTGACTTGAGGAATGACTTCTAAATTTTTCATCGTGGAAAAGGTAAAGTTTCCGTAGGCTGCCACTTTGAAAAGATTGTAATTTTCACTTGAAACGTCCAACTTGTTCGCGCCTTGTCGGTAAGTATAATCCGTCGGTAAAGTATGAGTTAAAGAAGTGCTTGCACCATACAATTGAACTCCGCGTGGAACTTCCAAAAAGCCTTCAACTTCAAATGTATTTCCGTTGGAAATCGCCACATTCGTTCTTACATTACTTGCTGTTTTATAAGTTTGTGAACGATCTAAAAACATTTGATGTTTGAACTGTCCACCCAAAACATAATTTTGTTTTTCTTGCTGAAGGCCGACAAATCCGCCCAGGCTATGTCCGCCGGTCTGCATGTTCCCATCATCACGGTTTGTTGATAGTTCGCGTTCATATGGACTGAAAGTCAAAAGACCACCGTAAGTCAATTCACCCAATTTGATATCGCGATGATTGCGAGCAGTGAAAGTCAGATCTGTAAAGCCTTTGGATCGACCACTTTTTTCTGATCGGCTTGAGGTTTCCATAGGGCCCATGGTGGTACCGATTTCGCCAGAAATACCCCAGCCATTCATTAAACCGCGGTCATAGCGAGTCAATAGAAGGAAACCTTTGGATGATTGAAAGTCTTTGCCTTCAATGCCGTTTTTTTTGAATCTGATATTTGAAAGACGAGAAGCGTAGACTGTTCGTGCAGAAAGTGATTGGTAGCCCTGTGCTGGTTGGAATGTAAATTCAGAAATGCTTGAGTTCACCATAGGTCTTCGAATGCCAGGAGCTGATGCCGTCGTGATTCCGGTTTCGCTAGCGCTTGTTTTTACAGTTGTTTGTTTATCTGAATTTTTAACAGTTTGGGATTTTGCCGCTTTGCTTTGTTTTTTTTCGTTTTTTGTCGAAGTTGCGGAAGGCGCAGCTTGTGAAAAAGAAACGGAAAATACGAGGGAACTTGTCAAGAACAATTGACTTAAATTCATTGAATGACTCCATTGTTTTGTAACCATGGAATCCTTTAGTTTCAGCTATGAGTCAATCAAAACTATCTACCAGCACAAACTTCAACCACCCAAGATTTAGATTCCGAGACTCCTTGCTCCGTGGTCAGGACAATGGAAAATTTCCACTTTCCTGCATAGGGAAATTGCAGATTCGACAGGCGATACTCGCCAGGCAGTGTCTTTCCTTTTTCGTCAAGAGCAGGTGCTATCGCAATTTGCTTCCCTTCGTTTCCATCCATGATCACGGCAAGACCAGTAATAAAATTTGCGGGAGTGGACGTCCCGGGAATTTTGAGTTCAATGAAGGCAACGGATTGGTCGCCCAGGTCAGGTCCATATTGCCAAAAAACTTGAGCTTCCACTCCTAAGTCGTAAACAAGCACTTGATCAGGTTCGACGGGACACCCATGGGAATAAGCTCGAGAACATAAAACCATCATCACCAACAGTATCCCAAATGCTTTTAATCCCGTTTTCATAGTATCCCCTTTATGATCAACCCTTTATGATCAATCTTATCACAACTCGATCTTGTGAGCTGGTCAACTGTTTGACAGCTTTGGAAAAATAGTAAATTCCTTCGTCCAGTTCATTGCCATTTCTATTTATTCGATGTTCTGGCGCTGAAATGAAATAGAAATTGTTGGCCCGAAAGTTGTAGCTGATGTTCCCGTTGCATTGATGGCACTAGAAAGTCCATCAATAAAGTTTATAAACAAAATAATATTTGGAGTCGCAGATGTTTTTTCTTAAAAAATTAGTTATAGCGTCTGTTATGTTTGGTCTTCCGCTCCTGGCAGAGGCGACTTTTACTCAAACAATTTCGAAAGTGACCCGAGCTTCTGGTGGTGAGCTTTATCAATTTAATTTTGCTGGTGAAGCCGGGAATTCTCGAATCACTTTTGCCGCCTCGAATTTCAAAGTTTTAGTTCATAATGCTTTTGTGGTTTTGGATGATGGAAAAGCGATCAGTATTACTGAAGATCTACCGAGTGATGTTCAGGGACAGCGATTTATCTCCAAAGGCCAACAAGTTTCCGTGAGAATGAATGAACAGCAAAATATTGTAGGCCTTGGAATCCAAGCCGAATCATTTGGTGGTTTTGGGGACTTAAGAATCGGAATCAGTTCAATTGGTGCTGTGATTCAACCGATTCCGGTATTTCCTTTACCAAACAAAAATTTTCCTGGGTCGAAAGGAGACGGGTTAGTGTGCGTAGGCTCGAAACAAGGAAGTGGATGGTTCGAACTTTTTCGACTTTCCGATGGTCAATCAGTCGGTGGTTTAATGAATCAAGCAACTTGTCAGCGTGCCTTAACGACCATTCGAAATGGTTTGATCTGCGCAGCTTCGTCACACGGCAGCGGTTGGTATGAAATGTTTCGAACTCAGAGTGGTCAAAGCCTTGGTGGCCTGATGAACGAATCCACTTGCGTTCGAGTGCTTCAGCAATCAACTTTTCAACTTGTCTGTGTGGCCTCAGTCCATGGGAGCGGATGGTTTGAGTTGATTCGATCTTTTGATGGGAAATCAATTGGTGGTTTGATGAATGAAAGCAGCTGCCTGTCTTCAATGAAAAATATCAGTGGAGATTTAGTATGTGCTGCTTCTCAGCAAGGGAGTGGCTGGTACGAAATGTTCAGTTCATCTCAAGGTAAGAGTATTGGAGGTCTAATGAACCAATCGACTTGTCTCGAAGTGATTCAAATACAAAGATCTGGTTTTGTTTGCTCTGCATCCACTCAAGGAAGTGGATGGTTCGAGCTTTTTAGAATAGACAACGGTTCTGTTATTGGCGGTTTAATGAATAAGGTTCAATGTCTTCAAACATTGGGAGTCCAATAGGTTATCACAGGGCAAGTCAATCGACGGTTGTTGTTTGACCCTCATCACAGATTCATTTAACAATCCTGTTATTGCGAAGGGATTGTTAAATGGAACACAGGCAGCTCGGTCGATCTGGATTAAGAGTACCCGTACTTTGTTTTGGAACAGCCACTTTCGGTGGTGGGACAGACTTTTTTAAAGCTTGGGGGAGCACTCAAGTCTCTGAAGCAAAAAAAATGGTTCAAATTTGTTTAGATGCTGGCGTCAATTTCTTTGATACTGCCAACGGCTACTCCAACGGATTGGCAGAAGAAATTTTAGGTCAAGTTCTGCAAGGTCTTCGTTCACAAGTTTTGATTTCAACAAAAGCAACTTTCCCAATGGGGAAAGGTGAGAATGACTATGGCTCCTCTAGATATCATCTGATTCGATCTTGCGAAGACAGCTTGCGTCGACTTCAAACAGACCATATTGATGTCTATCACATGCACGGTTTTGATGGCACGACGGCGATGGAAGAAACTCTGCGGGCTTTAGATGATTTGGTTCAAAGCGGAAAAATCAGATACATCGCATGTTCGAATTTTTCTGGTTGGCAAGTAATGAAAGCATCTGCAATTTCTGAAAAATATGGATGGTCAAAGTACGTTGCCCACCAAGCTTATTATTCCTTACTTGGGAGAGAATTCGAATGGGAGCTGATGCCTGTCGGCGATGACCAAGGTTTGGGAACTATCATTTGGAGCCCCCTTGCTGGTGGCGCATTGACAGGAAAAATTAGCCGTAAAAAACCTGCTCCGCCGGATAGCCGTGTTGGAACGATTGATTTTGTTCCTTTCGAGAAAGAAAAACTTTTTGATGTGGTTGATGCTTTAGATGAAGTCTCACAAGAAACTGGTAAAACAATTTCTCAAGTTGCTTTGAACTGGCTTTTGCAGCGGCCGACAGTTTCAAGTCTCATTATCGGTGCAAGAAATGAAGCCCAACTGAAACAAAACTTAGGTGCAGTAGGTTGGAATTTGACTGCAGAGCAAATGGATAAATTAAATTTAGTCAGTCAAACTAAAATGATTTATCCGTACTGGCATCAAAATTGGTTTCCTCAACTGAATCCATTTGCGACAAAGTTAAATCGAAAATAGCCCATGAGTCAGATCGTGTAGATAAAATGAAATTTATTTGCTCTATGTTAGCAACGATGTTTTTTGTGTGAAAGTAATCATTGAGTCGGTTGTGAATTCACCCATTGAAAAATATCATCTGGAGAAGTTCCTGGTTGGCCATTGAGTTTTTGGTATTCACTGGGCCAAAGATCCGGGTGAAAAAACATCGGGGTTGGTGGGATTCCCAGGAGCTTTGCAATTAATTCTGAGCAATAAATCTTTTCATCGGTCCACGAAAACTCGCGATCAAATTTTTTACCCATGTACGGCAAAACCTCCTCTTCAGAGAATTGTTTCCAAGTGCTCAGAGAAACGATTGTCAACTTTGATCCCATTTTTTGGATTTGGTGAAAAGGAACAGCTTCAACACCATAATAGGGATGTGAATGAAGCCACAGATCCCCATAGGACACAGCCATATGTGTAAAGCGACCTTCATTTTCAAACTGAACTAAGCTGCCATCCGCTTTTTGGGTTTCAAAAAAGATCAGCTTAATTTCAGAAAACAGAGAAATCGGAAATAAAAAAATAAGCAAAAAAGATCTCATAAATCTTCTCCAAAAGTCTTCATGATTTCAAGTTGTATGACGTAGTTGTCTATGAAAGCAATCATTTCCCGACGGGCAGTCTATAGTTTATGCAATGAGTGGTTTCGTTCACAACGAAGTGATTCAAGGTGCTTCTGTCCGCCCCTTAGCGGTCAAATAACAACAAAATTTTCAAGTTTGGGGTAAAATATCTCATACAAGTACAATTGGCCTGCGTCATCTCCTTCATAAACAAACTTATCTTGTCACAGACCTTGCAACACCTTTTATGTTCATCAGTCTCATTAGAAATTCGAATCGAAATGAAATTGAATTGAGCGTTAGCTTTCCTTTATCTTTATAAGTTCATAAATCGTTTCAGGAGAAATTATGATTGAGAAAATTTTGATTTTAGTCGTCAGCTATCTGACAGGAAAATTATCCCAGACAGGGCATTCAAATGAGCTGGCTGCTTTTTCTGCAGAGACTCTGAAAAAAATCGTTTCTTCCTTGATGTTGATGGGCTTCTTGCTTATAGGCACTTCTAATGGAATTTTGTTGATTGCAGCGGATATCTTAATCCAACAATACGCCAAAGATCAGTTTGTACTCACTCCGACCTTGGGTGCTGGTATCATACTTACTTCAGTTTGTTTGGTTTTGGCCTATTTTGTTTTAAAGCCTCAAAGTAAAGCCGAAGCACAAAAGCAAATTCGATCTCAGCTTCATGTGATGACCCCTTTGGCAGAAGCTCTTGCACAGTTAGTTGTGCAATACACAGAAGAGCGCCGAATGAGTGTGGAGCAAAGGGTCAAATCCTAAGGTCAAACCCTAGAGTAATGAACAAATATTTTATGCTTCGAACGATGAGGCAAATCAGCTGTGGGTTTGCGAATCAAACCACTGCTTAAATTTTTTCGTGAGCTGGAGGACTACTTCTTGATTTTTAGCCTTGGCAGCAGCTTCCATTTCCGAGCCTAATTCAGATAATTCAGGGAAGCCAAATGTTGTTCCATTTCCTTTGATCTTGTGACCAATGCTTTCAATTTCTTCAAATTGTCTGCAGGAAATAGCAATAAAACATTTTTCTAAATCTGCTTTTCGTCGCTCTAAATATTTTATTTGATCAAGTTGAAAGTCGATCATTGTGCTTGGCTCCTTTCCATCTCGTCCAGTTTTCGATACAGGGTTTTTCGATCGATATCTAATTCACGTGCAGTTTTGTCTTTTGCACCCGCATTTTTTTTAAGTACGATGTGAATATATTTTTTTGTCAAAGAGTCAAGAGTCATTGTTTTTCCTGATAACAATAAAGCATCCACATTATTTTGTTCTGGCTCTTGATTTAAAACTTGATTCGAATTTGAATTTCTTAGGTCGTCGATATCGATTTCACTTTGGCATGAAGTGACTAAAGCACATTCGATCGTATTTTCAAGTTCGCGAATATTCCCTCGCCAAAGGTTTTCATTCAGCCAATCTTTGGCAGATGGGCTAAAATGTTTCCCTGTGATCCCATTTAATGCTGAATATTTTTTTAAAAAAAATTCAGCAAGTGGTAAGATATCTTCTTTTCTTTCGCGCAAGGGGGGCAGATCAATTGGAACAACACGCAGACGAAAATAGAGATCTTCACGAAAAAAATTATGGCTGATTTGTTCCAACAAATTTTTATGAGTTGCTGAAATAATACGAACATCGAGTGGTCGTGTTTGATTTTCGCCGACGCGTTTAATTCGTCTCTCTTGAATAACTCGGAGGAGTTTAGCTTGAAGCGAAATCGGCATATCGCCAATTTCATCTAAAAATATTGTTCCACCTTTGGCTTCTTCGAACAAGCCAAGTTTTGATTCTGTTGCTCCAGTGAAGGCGCCCTTTGTGTGACCGAACAATTCTGACTCCAAAAGATTTTCTGGAATTGCTGAGCAGTTGATTGCAACAAAGGGGTTGTCTTTGCGCGGACTCATTTGATGGATGTGTTTTGCAAAGACTTCTTTTCCTGTTCCACTCTCGCCATTCAGAAAAACATTGGCAATTGTTGGCGCAACACGATTAGCCAGATCGAGAGCTTTCATGAATCTTGGACTTCGCCCTGTCATGTGGGGAAAGCTTGAACCCTCTTTGATTTGAATGGCACTTTTGAGTGTCTCGTTGTCTTTCTGTAACCTGGACATTCGAATTGCGCGCTCGACAGAAATTAGTAATTGAGAAAACTGAATTGGTTTAGTGACATAATCAAAAGCGCCTCTTTGAATTGCGTCCATTGCAGTTTCTAGATTTCTGTTTCCTGTAATCAAAATAACTGGAATTAAAATATTCTGATTGCGCAGGCTTTGAATGAGTTCAACACCTGTTAAGTCTGGCAGTTTAAGATCAGACAATATAAGTTCAATTTCACTTGACTTTTTTTGAATGTAAGAAATTGCTTTGATGGAGCTGTCAAAGACGGTGACTTGATGTTTATTTTGTTTCAAGTAGGCTGCAACGGTTTCGAGAAGATCCAAATCATCATCAACCAATACAAGTCTCCCCATAAACTTCTCCCTTTTGAGTTGGCATTTTCTGCCGTTATGATCTTTCAAAATAAAGTGTTAAAATGACCCAAGATGAATATGAGGTACATTTTTTCCACACAATAGTCCTTTATGCAACAAATTAATCAAAACAGACCACGAATGAGCTTGGCTGTGTATTTGCTACTTGGATTGCTTACAGGATTTTTATTTTGAAAGGATACTTATGAACCAATATTTTTCTGTGCTTGTCTTGGTGATGTATGTCGCTGCCACTCCCGCCTTATTTGCAGAGGATTCAAAGTCTCATGCAATTAAAGAAAGTTATCAGGATGCTAAAAAAAATGTGAAAAAAGGTTATCGAAGTGCGAAGGATAAAGTTTGCGAGCTTGTGAATGGTAAGATGGAATGCAGAATGCATGAGATTATACACAAAGTCGAAAATGCATCTGATGAAGTCAAAGACAAATCAAACGATTAATTATGAAGTTAAAAAGGAGTTTCATGGAATCACAAATGCTTCAAAAAAATAACTGTAATTTGAATATGGCGATTTTACTATTTTCAAGGAATACGAAAAAATCTACATATAAAATATTGCTCATTGATGACGATGAGGATTTTTCCGATGCAATGAGCATCCAGCTCAAGCATGATCTCGGATGTTCAGTTGATAGAGCCACAAATCCCTACGAAGCGATGAACGCGCTTGTCGAATCCTATTATGATTTGGTTTTACTCGATTGGAAATTGCAGACAATGTCTGGATGGTCAGCGCTGCAGCGAACAGACGAAATGCTCAGTATCGATACCGAAATATCACCAAGATGGGATGAAACCAAAGTGCCCGTGATTATCATCACGGCGGATGCTGCGAATGAAGTGAAGACTTTGTCCTCAGTGCATTTTCAGCGAATTGGTTTTTTGACAAAGATTTCAACGGTGCGGGAACTCAGCGAAAACATTCAGCAGCTTATTCTTAAACGAAAGCAGAGAGCTTCCTGAAGGAGATGACTGCATTTCATTATTTGGAGGTCGTATGGAGCAGGGTTTCGATCACTCCTTCGAGTTAGACAGTTTGCGACATCAACAACTATCTATTATTGCAACTTTTATGAATCTCGACCACAGGGTGGACTTCTTGCAAAAAATCTTGAGAGGTGAGCTGAGTGCTGTGGAGGCATACGAAAAGGTCATTGAGCGAAATGGATCTCACGTGCATTTTTCAACTTTAGCACAAATCAAATCTGAACATGAATTTGCGATCAATCGTCTTCGACAGATGATTACTGAAAAAGGTGAACTTCCGAGTGAAGATTCGGGGGTATGGGGACGCTTCGTAAAAGCTCTGATCGCAGGATCAGCCCTTATCTCTGAAGAGACCATGATCAAGACACTCCATGAAGGTGAAGAACATGGCCTAATTGAATACCAACAGTTTCTCGACATGGGTCCGTTGGCTTCAGAAGAAGAGCAAGTCCGATCTTATTTTATTCCTGCTCAAAAACGCCATATAAGTCAGTTGATGGATTCTAGACAATTCTAAGAATAAAATAATCCGTTTTAAAATCTTTAGAAATCAAAACTAAACTGTGGGGATATTTGCCACGAGCTTGGGAAATTATTCTGATTCATTTGTTTAACTGTGACAGAGCTGGACTGTGGTGAATTTCAGTTGGCAGCCATTTTGCTTTCTCATTAGAACAATGAAACTGATTATAGTTTCCAAACTTTTTATAAAAGAAAGAAGGGTACGAATATGCTCAACGCTGCTATTGCTTTTTTTGTTATTGCACTTGTTGCATTTGTTTTAGGAGTATCAGGGGTCGCTGGGATTTCAATGGATATTGGTAAAACTTTGTTATTTGTATTTCTATTTTTAGCGATTGTCAGTTTTGTCATCAGTCTGGTTCGTGGCAATGCTCCCCGAATTTAAATTTTTTCGATTCATGATATCAATCTAATGAAGTTGCTTCACTTGCAACAAGGAGTTCAAAATGAGTACAAATTTCAACAAAGACAAAATTCAGGGGAAATGGACTGAAATCAAAGGTGAATTGCAAAAAGCCTGGGGAAATATCACAAATGATGAATGGGATAAAACTCAAGGAGACGCAACAGCAATTTCTGGTTTAATTCAGCAGAAATACGGAGGCGCAAAAGAAAAAGTAAGTATGTCTGTTTCGAATTTGTTCAGCAAATATGTTTCTGAGCCAACTAAAGATAAATTAAAAAATTAAAGCTAGTGTAGTGTTATCAACAATCCAATTCAACTCGAAGGAGTAAAAATGAATTCAACAGAAGTTTCAAATAGAATGAATGGTAAAAATCCAATAAAAGATTTGCGCGATGGAGCAAAAGATTTAAAAGATGGAGCTAAGAATGCTTTTCCACCTTACAATTTGTCAGAAAAGTTTTCGGATGCAACAGATGCTGTGAGCTCACGTTTGATGGATGAAACAGCCGAAGTGCGAGCTAAAGCAACGGAATATTATCATACCACAGCAGATTACGTAAGAGAAAATCCGATGAAAATTGCAATTGGTGCTGCTGTTGTAGGTCTTGTTGCAGGACTTTACTTAGCTCGAAGACGATAGATACAAATAGACTTTGGACAGTTCAAAGCGATCAAGAGTATTGATCGCTTTTTTTTACCAAAAATAAATTAAAAAATAATTTTAAAATTTGCGCACAGTGCTGCATGGTCTGATCGGCTCTTCCATTCACCTTTAAAAAAGCATTCCGCACTTCCGACGACCAAATGCCGATAATAGATTCGATCCAAAGTTAAGAGTGGATTTCGAACTGGAAATGTTTTTGCGTAGGAACCATTGAGCTCTTTGAACGCTTCTTTTACATTTAATTCCTGCTCTAATAGATTTCCTGCTTTTCCTGTCCAATCGTTGAAATCGCCACAGATGAGCAAGGGTGAATTTTGATCTGGTAACTGATTTGTAAATTCAATGATTTTCTTGATCTGTTTCATTCTGCCTCGTCCGAACAAATCAAGATGAACGCACATGACGTGAATTTTTCCTGTTAAACCTGGCAAAAGAATTTGTGCGTAAATGAGACCCCTTTTTTCAAAAGGATTAGTTGTGAGATTCAGTTCTATTGTTTTATCAACTTGAAATTTGCTCATTAAAGCATTTCCGTGATTTCCGATCGAATAGACAGCATTCTGTCCATAGGAAAAGTGAGGCCAAATTTCGTCCGCAAGAAATTCAAGCTGGGGTTGACTGGGCCAATCTAAAATTTTTAGTTTATACTTTTTGTTTTCACCGATGATTTCTTGAAGACAGACTATATCCGCATGTGTTGTTCTGATGGAACTCCGAATGTGGTGCAAACTAAATTTGGAATTTGAAGTGAATCCCTTGTGAATGTTATAACTCAGAACTCGAAAAGAAAATTCTTTATTCTTCAAATAAACCTACCAAAAAAGAAAAGAATAATTGACCCGATGATGTAGAGAGGATTCATCGAAAATGTCTTCACTTCAACACTTTGATTTTGGAATTGTTCGAATTTGGCCTGTAAGAGTTGTTTGTTGTTGTCATCTACGATTTCAATATCAATTTCCAAATCTTGGATAAGGCTTCTCGCATTGAGATTCGATGAGCCAACTGTTGCATTTTCATCGAAGAGGACACACTTCGCATGGATAAATTGATTTTGAACTTCAAAAATGCGTATTCCTGCATTTAGAAATCTTCGATAGTGTGCTTTTGCAACCCAGGGCATGAAAAAGACATCGGAACCTTGTGATAGAAAAATACGGACATCAACTCCTCGCCGAGCTGCATTTAGAAGTGCGTTCATTAGATTTTTGGTGGGCGCTATGTAAGGACTTGTGATCCAGATTTTGTGATTTGCATTAGAGATCTTCTCTTTCAAAGAACTGGCTAGATTCTGTTGAGTGGAGAATTTCAAAAAATTTCTAAGGAAGGAAACTTTAAACTGATTGGATTGATTCCAAATCAAAAAAAAGGTTTGTGCAACTTGGTTTGCCCGCGGACCGGTGACTTTGACAGCGATGTCTATCCACGCCTTCGAGCCACTCAGAGTTTCGCTATGACACCGATCAATGTTGTAGCTGCCTAGCCAAGCATGTTGTTGATCGATAACAACGACTTTTCGATGGTCTCTGCGATTGAGCATAGAAAAAAATAACTCCATTTTTTTGAAGAAGGAACCTAGCCGATAAAACAAGACACCATTATAAAATCGCCGAGTCGAAACAGGATGAAAAACTTTGATATGAATTAAAGGGTGGTCTAATATTGAAAGCCTTTGACTGACCCAGTCCATTGATCCCAGTCCATCGACAATCATAAAAATTTCCACTCCTCTTTCGGCAGCTGTTTTCAGCGCAGCTTCGAATTGGCCGCCGATTTCATCAGCTGAGAATATATAAAATTCAAAAAGAATTTGCGTTTGCGCCTGGCTAATTTGAAATAGAATATCGGAATAAAAAAGATCACCTGAAAAAAAGAGTTTTTCTGTTGTTATTTTTTTCATCATTTTTTGATCATCTGTAATCGGAATAGCACGCCTTGGGTAAGAAGCACCAGAAAATAATTGACCCCGTAAAGTTCTCTTTTGCCACCAACTGGGGTCTTTTTTAGTGTCATTTGCAAACCGTGGCCAAGCACTTTTGGTTCTTGAGTCCACACATTGTGATTTGGTCATCGCGGATTTTTATCTGGAGGGTAAAGAGAGTGGTCTAGAGATTTGCCAGGTTCTTCATGTAAAATACCCCCATTTGACAACAGCCGTTGTCTCTTCTATGAAAACGGAAGAGTTTCAACATCAGAATAGATCTGAGAAAGATTTTGTTTATTTTTTTCAGAAACCCATTTATCCAAAAAAACTTTGGAATTTCATTCGCAATCAATTTTATTTAAATTAAAGTGGCAAGTTTGAAAAAATGTTATCTGAAGGACGAAGTTTCTTGATCAGTGAATAGTCTAGCTCTGCTTGCTGTGATATAAACTTTACAGTCCAGATATGAGAGCATGCACTCAGTTGCAAGGAGTGCGATAAGACTCTTTATTTTATCCCATTCAGGCTTTTGACAGTTTGTTTCGATTTCAGTGCAAAGATCCCAAGCTCCTGATGCACCCAAGTTCCCTGCAGCCGATTTTAGTTTGTGCGCCTTAAAAGCGATCCCGGCTTGATCTTGATTTTTAAAATCATTTTTCATCTCCAAAATGGTTTCCATATAATGAATTTCAAATCGATGGACCATATCTTCAAGAAAATCAATTCCGGTATCAACTTCAAGATTTTTCATCCAAGTGAAGATGAGATCTTTTCTGAGTGGTTGATCGAATGCTGTCATTATCCTGAATCTTTCATGGGGTTATTGAAACTTGGTAAACTTCGTCTCTGTGGAGCCATTGTCGAGTAAAGTCGCTACAAAAGTGATGATTCCGAGCATAAGGAAAATGACCGAAAAAATTTTTGCAAACTCAGACGAGACATCCCAAATGCCTGTCGAGCCCATGAGAAAAAGAATGAACGCTAAAATGAAAAGTGCAATGGATTCTCGAAACATAAATAATACCCCCCAGCCGCGCAAACAGTTCTTCCCTTAACTACTTGCATTGCAATTCTGTGACCATCCATTTGAACACTGATATCAAGCTGAATTGAAGTCTCTATTTTAAAAAGAAAGACGCGAGGTAAATCTCCTCGGTGTATGGGGTAAAAATCACAGAAAGATAAGGCCCATTCCGAGGATTTGGCTGATTCTGTTCTCGTGGATGAGAAAGTCATCATGACACTCATTTTGGTGCAGAAGATATTGCATTTGGATTTCGAAGCAGAGATGATTGATAATAAAATCTGAATTTTCTGTCAAAGGAATCAAGTATGAAAATTTTTATAGCTTTTTTGTTTTTAGTTTTGAATTCGGCGAACGCTTCAGGGAAGAAGGAGCATCGACACCACAAAGCCCATGTTCATGGAGCTGCGAATTTAGACATTGTTTTTGACAAGCTCGAGGGAAGGCTTGAATTTAAAACTCCCTCTGAAAGTGTCTTAGGATTTGAGTATCAACCGAAGTCTGAAAAGGATAAAAAAAAGCTTTCGGACGTCATTGCAAAATTTGAGACTGAAATCGCTCAAATGATTCAATTTGATTCCTCCCTTGGCTGTTCAATAACCAAAGAAAAAATAGAAATGATTTTAGAAGAAACAGGACACAAACATCATGGCACCCACTCGGATTTTGTAGCTCATTTCAAAGTCAGGTGTGAAAAACAAATTTTAGGATCTTCGCTCAAAATTGATTTTACAAGCTCGCCGAAAATAAAAAAATTAAATGTTACGTTTTTAGCAGGAGATTTGCAAAAGTCTTTCGAAATCAAAAAGAAACCGCTCACTGTTGAATTGAAGTAATATTTTTAATCGATCCTCAGGTCCCACAAAATGTTTTATAGGGCTTTTGATTTTCAGTTGGTATTTGGTAGAGATCACTGTCAGAATTTATTTCTTTGAAAGGTTCTGACAGTGCATTCAAAAGACGATTGAATTTAGAATAGTTTCCTTGTTCAACTGCATCTTTTAAAGCTGCTTCCACAAGATGATTTCTTGCAATGATTACGGGATTGGCCATATTTATGTGAAGCTTCACATCTTCAAAGGGCCGGCCAGCTGCACTGGCCCGAGTTTTCCATTTGGCTAACCAGGTTTTAAATTCCTCATCATTAAAAAGACCGCAGGAGCTCACTTGATTTGTAGCAAAATTGCGCCAAAAGTAGGTATAATCAAATTTATGTTTATAAATGAGTCTCAGCAATTCATCTATAAATTTAAAGTCATCGGCAGTCGTATTTTTAAAAGCTAGTTTTTCAAACAGTCCTTGGGTCCATAAAGTTTCAAAGTGCTGAGAAAATACAGAAAGTGCTTCTTGAGCAAGTTCAGTGGCTTTTTCTAAATCTGAGTCCAGAAGTGGCAGTAAGCATTCGGCAAAACGAGTCAGATTCCATTCGCTGATTGCAGGTTGCTTTCCATAAGCATATCGACCTTCACGATCGATGGAACTAAAAACTGTAGCTGGGTCGTACTGATCCATAAATGCACAAGGTCCATAATCAATGGACTCGCCACAAATGGACATGTTGTCTGTGTTCATCACTCCGTGGATGAAACCCACATTGAGCCATTTTGCAACTAACGAAGCTTGGCCTGCGCAAACCTTTTTGATCAGATCAACGTAAGGTTGATCTGAATCTGAAAGTTCTGGGAAGTGTCGTTGAATGGTGTAATCAGTTAAGGTCTTCAAAACTTGATGGTCATTCAAGGAAGCAGCAAACTGAAATGTACCCACGCGCAGATGGCTTGCGGCTATTCGACATAAGACTGCACCTTGCATCACAGTTTCTCGATAAACGGATTCCCCTGTTGTCACAACAGCTAGACTTCGAGTTGTTGGAATGCCTAAAGCATGCATGGCTTCGCTGATCAAATACTCTCGAAGCATTGGCCCTAGGGAAGCTCTGCCATCACCGCGCCTTGAGTAGGGTGTTGGACCAGATCCCTTCAATTGAATATCAAAACGAAGACCGGCGGGTGTTAAATGTTCGCCGATTAAAATTGCTCGGCCATCGCCTAAGTTGTTGTAGTGTCCAAATTGATGGCCCGAATAAGCTTGCGCTAAAGGTTCCGAACCTTCGGGCAAATGATTGCCTGCTAAAGTCATCAGATCCATTGATTCAGAATAGCTTCCAAGCCCTAATTCGTTGATGAGGGACAAATTGAGCTTTGCAATTTTTGGATTTTCCACAGCAGTCGGCTTTTGCCTTGTCAATAAAGCTGGCGGAAGGTGGATATAAGAATTGTTGAAATTCCATTTCATCATTCCTGCAGACTGAAACAGAAATAGGGCTGTGATGTCAAAATATTTGAAATCGATTTTTTGCGATCAGTCGGTTTCTAAAGGAAAGAGCAAGTCATTAAGACAAGAACTGCAGTGACCACTTTAAGAAACAAAAAACCTCCATGTGTATTTAGTGTTGAGTAATTCAAACCGGAGGGCAATTAAAATGTTAAAAAATCAATAATTATATAAAAATTTGTTTACGGACTGAGGTCTGGAAAAAAACTGATCGCAAAGATTGGACGAAGGCCCCAAATACAGCTAGGCTTTTGTTATGAAAAGAATATTTATATTTTTAGGTTTTACTGTTTGGGCTTTGAGTTTGATTTATTTCTATCAATCTGCGTCCACGGATGGAGTTCCCTCGGATAAAAATGCTTTAAATTCTGGAGAAGTTGTTCAAAACGAGCTTTCTGCTGTAGCTCCGCAACCATACCCTTATGTCATTGAGCCGGGTTCTACATTTGCTGCGGCTTTGAGAAATTTGGATATCACAGATCAGGATATTCATCAGCTTGTCCTGGCATCAAAACCTGTGCGTGATTTGGGACGTTTGCAAGCGGGAACCCGACTGCAAATTCTTTTTACTGAAGGCGATAGCCCAGAGTTCCTTGGGGTGCGCATTCGCATTAATCCGCAAGAATCGTTATTGATTCAAAAGAACTCCGCTGGCAAGTGGACAGCTGAAAAGATCATGAAAGAGATCGAAACACGAGTGGTGACTTTTAAAGGCACTGTTGAGAGTTCGTTATGGGGCTCTGCCGTGGATGCCAATATGAATCCTGCTTTAATCTCTGAACTTGCGGAAATTTTTGCTTGGCAAGTTGATTTCGCTCGAGAGGTCAAAGTGGGCGATCGCTGGCGTCTATCCGTGGAAGAAGAATTTGTTCAAGGTGAAAGAATTGGGTGGGGATCTATATTATCGGCTGAATACGTCAATGGATCTGAAGTGCACACTGCTGTTTTATTTCGAAAAGACAACGAAGATATTGGGTACTTTGCTCCAGATGGAAGCAGCTTAAAACGTATTTTTTTGAAAAGTCCTATTCAGTATGGTCGCATCTCTTCGCGTTTTCAAATGAAGAGATTTCATCCGGTTCTTAAGATTGTTCGACCGCATCTTGGTGTTGATTATGCCGCGCCAACAGGTACTCCGGTTCGAGTGGTCGGGGACGGAATTGTGGAAGCCATTGGTAAAAATAGCGGTGCCGGGAATTTTATTAAAATTCGCCACAACGGGACATATTCAACGGCTTATAAACACTTAAGTCGATTTGCAAAAGGACTCAAAAGGGGTTCCAGCGTGCAACAAGGAAAGATCATTGGTTATGTCGGTTCAACGGGGCTTTCTTCGGGGCCACATTTGCACTTTGAATTTTATATGGGCGGCAGATACGTTGATCCATTGGGAAGAAAATTCCCGGCAGCATCTCCTGTTCCGCAAAATCAATTGACGGATTTTGTAACTGCAAAAAAAACCTTTTTGGCTTATTTGCCGATTTGGGAAAGATAATTGGCTCTTTATAGTAAGAAGCGACGGCGATCTTTGAAAAATTGAATTGTCTCAGAAAGAGACGATTTTCTCGGGAACCAGAATGAGTTGCACAAGATCTCGTAATTCTGTTTATTTTTTTTTGAGTTAAGTCGATACGGATAATGTGTCAGAAGAAGTCAAAAGTCCCAATGTCAACCTCATGGATAGCCAGGTAACTCTGGTTTCCAAGGATTTTTTATTTGATGGAATGATCCTTCCTACT
>JBKCTJ010000191.1:0-2279 GCA_046318875.1 Pseudobdellovibrionaceae bacterium
GCTATAAAGAATGAACTTGGCGAACAAGATTCAAAATCTGAAGAAATGGAAGAACTTCGCGAAAAAATTAAAACAGTTTGAATGCCAGCAAGTGTTGAAGTTGAAGCACTAAAACAATTGGGTCGATTAGAAAGAATGCATCCAGATGCTTCTGAAGCAACAATGGTACGAACCTATTTAGATTGGATGGTCGATTTGCCATGGAGCAAAAAAACTGAAGATCATATCGACTTGAAAAAAGCAAAAGTTATTCTAGATGAAGATCACTATGATTTACAAAAAGCTAAGGACCGTGTTTTGGAATTTCTTGCTGTAAAGAAATTAAAGAATAATTTAAAAGGACCTATTTTGTGTTTTGCTGGACCTCCAGGTGTTGGGAAAACATCTTTGGGAAAATCTATTGCACGTGCCATGGGACGTGAATATTTCAGAATTGCTTTAGGCGGAGTTAAAGATGAGGCAGAAATTCGCGGCCACAGACGAACTTACGTCGGAGCTATGCCTGGAAAAGTGGTCCAAGCTTTAAGACAAATTAAAACAAACAATCCAGTTATTGTTTTAGATGAAATTGATAAATTGGGAAGTGATTTCCGAGGCGATCCTTCAGCCGCAATGCTTGAAGTATTAGATCCTGAACAAAATTCAACTTTCCGAGACAACTATTTAAATGTTGATTTTGATCTCAGTAATGTTTTGTTCATTGCAACTGCCAATGTTTTAGAAAATATTCCTGCAGCTTTGCGCGATCGTATGGAGATATTGAATATTCCTGGTTACACAGAAAATGACAAACTTTTGATTACAAAAAAACATTTAATTAAAAGACAGGTTGAATTGAACGGGATCGAAAATAAAAATATCACTTTCACCGATGATGGCATTCGGTTTTTGATTGCAGGCTACACGCGTGAAGCTGGACTTCGTAACTTAGAACGCGAAGTCGGATCTGTCTGTCGTAAAGTCGCAAAACAAGTCGTTTTGGGCGAAGCGGCCTTTATTGAAGTCAATGAACGGACTGTTCCAGAATTACTAGGTCCACCAAAGTTTTTACGTGATGATAAGTTGAATGAATCACAAATCGGAATTGTTCAAGGTCTGGCCTGGACACAAGCTGGTGGCGAAGTTCTGTATGTTGAGGCTCTGAAGATGAGAGGCAAAGGTAGCCTATCATTGACTGGTCAGTTGGGCGATGTCATGAAAGAGTCGGCTCATGCTGCAATGTCTTACGCAAAAGCACACATGGAAGAATTAAATATTCCAGAAGATTTCTTCGAAAAAAATGACGTTCACATTCATTTACCTGCTGGTGCAATTCCAAAAGATGGACCTTCGGCCGGTATTGCTCTGACAACAGCGTTGGTCAGCTTAATGACAAACACTCCCGTCAGACATGATATTGCAATGACTGGTGAAGTGACTTTACAAGGTCGAGTCCTGCCTGTTGGTGGAATCCGTGAAAAATGCTTAGCAGCATTAAATCAAGGAATCACAAGTATCATCATTCCTTTGGCAAACCAAAAAGACTTAACTGATATCCCACAAGTTTTTAAAGAAAAAATGAACTTTATCCTAGCTGAAAATTTAGATGAGGTTTTTGCAGTAGCTTTCGAAAAAACAGAAGGGCATCGCAAATCCACAACTGGAAAAAAGGATACGCGGAAAACAAAATCTGCAGCAGCAGCAGCATAGCGTAGCGGAAGTCAGAATTATTTTTATAACTCAGTAAGAGCGATTTTTATATCGGTTATTATCGGATTCAAGAACCTTCACTAGGGTTTTTAAATCCGATACTTCTTCTTTCAAATTCAAAATCTGCTCTTCTTTCTCCTGAAGAATTTGCGAGTAGGCTTTTTTAAGCTCAGCCAATAATTTATTGGCTGCACTTAAAATCGTATCATCGGTATTCGTATCTTTTTGCAAAATCTTCGGAATAGAAATGTGGGACGAAGAACTCCTATCGCCTTGGGACCAATCTGTATTTTCTCGCTCTGCGTTTGCCATAGTCTCGCGTTTCACCAAGTCAGAAATATGGACTTCTGACCTGGCATCACTTGGGGAGGGACGACGGCTTGCAACTGCGAACATTTTCTCAGCTTGGCTTTGGGAGGGGCTTTGCGGAGGAAGAGGAAACGCGGAAGAAGTGGTGATGCTGATGGGTTCATCGATAATGAGATATTTTCCGTCAGAGAATCGAAACTGAATATCTTCAGCTTTTATCCGGCGACGTAGAGTACTCAAGCTCACACGATATTTGGATGAATATTCAGTGAGTGGTAACC
>JBKCTJ010000192.1:0-13498 GCA_046318875.1 Pseudobdellovibrionaceae bacterium
GTTCATGCGTACAAGGCGAGCCAATTTTCTAACGGAATTATTGAATATGTCAGTTTGAACCAGAGCAACGTCATTACGGAAAAATTACAAGGCTCACCCCCCCTTGTCAGACGAATTATGGCCCCAGATGAGCTTGTTTTAATTCAATCTCCCGTTCAGCTCAAAGACCTTTCATTGATGACGGACGATGATTTTGTTACTAATGAATATTTGTATGCTCTTTCCAGACAATTATCATTTTTAGGTAAAGTGAATTCAGCGGGAACAGATATTACGAAAGAGTCTTATGGCCTAAGTTTTAATTACAAACACCCTGCCTTTGTGGACTTGGAAATGAGCAGTCCTGATGATTTTTTTCGATATTTGCCTCCGTCTTTAGGTGGCGGAGCATATTCAGTAGTTTCTCCGATCACAATGGTCAGATTGCGTGTCGAGAAAGCTGCTCGACAAGCTGGTCTTAAGAAAATTAATGTTTTCCTTTCGAAAAGATCACCGGCAGGTTTCATAAACGAAAATTTAATTTTTTCTGAAGTCTCATCTATCCGTTTGATTCGAAACGATATCAGTGCGCCCATGATAAAAATTGAAGTTGGAGATTAAATTCCGATGATTTGTAAAGAACCTGAAGGAAACATTGTGAAAAACAACCAAGGAAACCGAGAGAGTCTTAATATGAAAAATCACTTGAGTTTATTTTTATCATTCCTATTTTTCCATTCACTCTTGTTGGTGCCGAGTGTTCTTGCCCAAGATAAAAAGGCTGTCAGTTCTTTCATCACAACTAAACCCAACTTAAATTTGACTTCATTAAGCAGTAAGGTTTTGCCGACTTGCGGAAAAGCGAATTTTGGCTCTTATCAAACAGTACAATTAATTATTACTTTTAGTTGTTCACCTGAAAACTTACGAAAAGTGAGCAACCCATTGGCTCCAGGTTCAATGATCAACATGAGAATTAAGTACGGACTAAACGCGGGCGGAACAGAAGTACGTTTTACAATTCCTGCAAATGTAACAAACGAGAGTTACGGGGGGCTGGTTGACGCTAGTGGGAAGTTGCTTGGAACTTTTGAGCAGCCCACAAATATCTCTGGGATCTTGCCTTCAATGATCGGAAGACACCGAAATTCAGTTACTGTTTTTGTCCCTAATGTTAAAGTTCCTCCGCGAAATACTCTTGGTGATGTCGATAGAACTGAGTCACTTGATCTCATTGAGCGAATCGACGCAGATCAAGTCCTTGATCCATCAAATGTAGGAGGGCGGTATATTGGCCTCGACGGCCCATTGCAAACAGCTATAAAAAAAGAAGTTTCTCCAGATATATGTACTCAGACGATGAATGTTTCTTTCAAAGGTGCTGCGCGACCTGATCAGGGGCCATGGTATTTAACTGGTGACCTCGGAGGTTACTGTGGTGGTTGGTATTCTCCATTAATGGTTTTCTTCGACGATGAACGGCCAAAGTTCAAGGGTGTCACCGATTTCAAACTTCATTCCTATGAGAAAAAATTTTATTGGGTGGAAAAAAATGCTCCAGGATACTTTGTTGTCCTAGATCGTAACAATAACGGTAAAATCGATGATGGGTCGGAACTGTTTGGTGATGGTGCAGAAAGCCCAAACGGCTTTGAAGCTTTAGCGACTTTTGATGATAACAAAGATAAGGTGATTGATCGAAAAGATTCTGTGTTTGGAAAGCTTCAGCTTTGGCGCGATGTGAATTCAAACGGAATTAGCGAAAAAAACGAATTATTTTCTTTGGAAAATAAAAATGTCCTTTCAATTCAAACAAGCTACTTGGCCCAGCGATTGGATTTTGGAAAGCGCGCACGACAAATGCAAGCTTCGCATTTTAAATTTAAACGAGACGGTAAAATAGTCCAGGGGGCTGTGTTGGATATTTGGTTTTCTTCACCTTCCAATCAGCGAATGGTTTCCAGTCAGAAGCCTTCAAGATAAAATTTTAAAGCCCTTGAATCAAGCTTTTCGCTTTTAAGGAGTCTTTAGGATCGACATAGATGCGATCTATAATCCGAGTGCCTTCGTATTTTGAAAATATTTCCGTTGATTGGCTAATCTGTGCTGGAATATCCAAATGATCATATTGATCGACTACAAAAATCGGGTCATTGATATTGTCTTCGCTGGCTGAATGATATTTTGAAAGTCTTGTTTTCGAACTTGCCCAGATGCTTTCTATTTTTGATTCTTCTAATTTTTTTTGAATTGCAGAAGGCCTGGTCGAATCTTTGGTATTGTGAAGCTCGATTAAAACTTTGTAAGGTGTTCGCTGGGCAATGCGCTGGGCCCAAATGTTTCTCGATTGGGACAAATGTTCATGTAGTTTATAATCTGTGTATAAAAGATATTCCCTGAAGTCTGCGGGAAGTTGGAAATTGCAATCTTCAGAAGTGAGATATTTATTGAGCATTTCTTCATAGATGATGCTTTTGTGGTGAAAGTAAACCATCAAATGCATGTGGTGACGTGAAATCAAAAAATCATCAAAAGAATAAAGTGCTCTGCGATTTAAAGCTAAAAAAAGTTTACGGTCTTGAATCAGAAAAGTCATATTCTGAACCAACCATTCGGTATCTATTTTTCCGTAGTTCGTTCCACAAAAATAACTATCCCGTTCTAAATAATCCATTCTGTCGGCATCTAATTCAGAACTGACAATTTGGCTTAGAATAGGTCGTAAATCATTTCCATGATCGATAAAAAATTGATCTTGGGGCTGCAAATTTTTATCAATTAAACAAGCGACATGATAGGCTTCGATATCTTTGAATTCTTGCTGGATGATTTGTGTCAGTGGGGATTCCGTCAAAATTTTAAGGGTGTAGTCCTCGTGATTGGCTCGACGATTGGTATAAAGACCTGCTTTTTTTTCAGAAATGAAATTTTGTTTTTTGTAGATTCCAACTTTTAATTCATCGACCATGGGCATGACTTGTTCGGTGGTGTGGCTAAGTGGTCCATGTCCTAGATCATGTAAGAGTGCCCCCAAGCGGACGATTTGTCGAAAGCGAAATTTGGATGAAGGTTTTTCAAAGGGATAAACTTTAAAAATAGAATCGAAAATTAACCCAGCTAAATGGCAAACTCCAATGGAATGAAGGTAGCGATTATGAGTGGCGCCGGGAAAACTGAATTCAGCAAAACCCAACTGTTTAATAGCTCGCAGCCTTTGGTATTCTGGCGAATCTAGGACTTTGACTTCGCCATCAGAAAAATAAATGGACCCATGGACGGGATCGCGAATTTCCATTCTATTTTGTTTCTACGTTCATGAAAATTTTGTTCCCGGCTGCAAACTCTGCAGAACCGGCACAGACTTTGTAATTCACTAAAATTTCTTTTTTAGCGACTTGTTCGACTTTGAGTTTACACTCAGGACCTAAATTCAAATTTTGACCGACTTTTAAATCAAAATCTTTGTCACTGGAAAGAATCATTCGATTTTTTTCGCGAGCCATTTTTTTAATTTCTACAGACAGACTTCGCAAGTTTGCTGCGAATAAATAGCTGTCCACAGCCAGGAGCAAAAGAATCAAAAAGATCATAGGGCCAAAGAAAGAAAACTTGCGAGGATAGTGTCGGCTTTGTTTTGTAGCTGTCATTGTCGTTATTTCACAAAGACATCGGCCGAATGGCAAGACCTTCAAGCAGACAGGATCAGGAAAATTGTAGGATCAAATACAATTGATTTAATATTAGCCTGACGTGGCAATAATGAACAAAAAATAATCAAAAAATGAATCTTATTTTGTTCATTGCATGGACGTTTACTCAAGTGGAGACACGTAAAATCGATATTGGCATTTCGCTACATTTTTCCAGACCAAAGTCGATAAGCTACTTGAGTCAAAGGCGAGACGTTTACAAAGACAGAGGTTTCTATGCAAATCAAATTCATTATGACCCTGATCCTAGGCTCGACTTTAGTGGGGTGTATTCAAACAGAATCCACGACGGTGCCACTTTCCACGGGTGATTTGGTTCCTCTTGTGGAAGTTGTCCCTCCTCAAAATAATGAGACTGAATCCTTACCAAGTGATGAAAATCAAATTCAAAATGATGGAACTGTTGGAGGGGATAACGGCAGCGCTGGATTGCAAGAAGGTTTTGCAATACTGAATATCAACTCAAATCAAAAAACAAAAGAGGGTTTTGTTGATTTGCGAATGATCACTTTGGATAGAAATCAAATGAAAGTTTCCTTTGATCCAAGCTGTTCAACTGGAGTGTGGGAAGAGTGGAGTGAACTTGCCACTTATCCAATTCCTTTGACACTTCAAAATTCCCGAGTCCGTGTGAGCGTGCAATTCAAAGATTTTGATGGCGGGATCAAGGGTTGTCATGTCATGAGTTTCAATCATGACAATCAAGGTCCTACAATTATTTTTAAAAAGTACCCTGCTGCAACCATCGCTATCGGCACGGATGTCGAAATTCAAGCCGATGTGACTGATGGTTCAAACATGGTGCAAAATGTGAAATGCATTTTTCAAGGTGTTTCACAAAACTGTTACGCAGGAATCAACGACGTGAAAATCAGTTCTTTGCCAGCTGCAAATTATAAGTTTGAAGTCACTGCTGAAGACGATCTGGGAAACCAGTCTTCCTCTGCAGTGACATGGAATGTGGAAGAGACAACAAAAAATGTTGAACAGAAAATATCAGTGAATGATTACAAAAAAATCGATATCTTGTTCGTTATCGATAATTCAGGTTCTATGCAATACGAACAAAAAAGCATGGGAAGCAGAACAGCAAACTTTTTATCCGTCCTGCGCGGTTTGGATTACCGAATCGCAGTCAGCACAACAGATCCTGTGCACAAGACTTTGGGCGATGGACGAATCATTCCGTTAACATCTTCGACACCATTGAATTTCATCACGAGTGCAATGCCAGAATCCCAGGCCCAAACATTATTAAGTTCGACCTTACAGCGTTCAGAAGTCGGTTCTGGAGTAGAGCAGGGGATACGAGCGGCTTACCGTCTCGTTGAAAGATTCGCCGCCGGAGATACCTTACCAAAAAGTTTTTTCCGCGAAGGCGCTCAATTCGCGGTGGTCCTCATTTCAGATGAAGACGAATCAGCGAACACCGATAAAAACGATCCATTAAAACTAGTTCAATTGATTAACACAACTTTCAATTCACAAAAGCGTTTTAATTATCACTCAATCATCACTCGCCCTGACGACACACAATGTAAGTCAACTTACGGGGCCTCGTTTGGCGAAAGATACAAAACCATGTCAGAGTTAACAGGCGGACTCATCGGTGACGTCTGCGCCACAGATTACGCTTCCCAAGTCCAAGACGCAGCAGAAGGGATCAGAAACTTATTGAAGACTTTGACATTAAGCTGCATCCCAGTGACAGGGAAACCGATCACAATCCAAAAAGACGGCACAGTCATCACAAATACTTACATCTTAGAAGGACTCAACCTAAAATTCACAACAGAACTTACTCCCGGCAACTACCAAGTCAACTACACCTGCTTGAAATAATTCGCCCCCAAAACCAGACCAAAGCACTGTTTTCGTTTGAGACGAATATTTCCCCTTAAGTCGTTTTGAGACGCACCGATATGAGACATAAGCGAAAGCCCATTGAGTTCATGATCGGACTCACAAGCCCTCAATGGATGAGGGCTCTGTAAATCTTCAAGGAGGAGGAATTATGGGGTTAAGGATTAACACGAACACAGCATCGCTGAATTCTCAGCGGGTCTTGTGGGGAAC
Source organism: Pseudobdellovibrionaceae bacterium (assembly GCA_046318875.1). Classification (GTDB taxonomy): domain Bacteria; phylum Bdellovibrionota; class Bdellovibrionia; order Bdellovibrionales; family Bdellovibrionaceae; genus JBKCTJ01. The sequence continues at coordinate 5,766 of JBKCTJ010000192.1, forward strand.
AAAACTGGGACTAGATAAGAGTATGGAAAAGCTCGCATCAGGTTTCAGAATCAACAGAGCCGGAGATGATGCCGCAGGTCTAGCGATCTCGGAAAATCTGAAAGCTCAAATCAGAGGTTTAAAACAAGCCTCAAGAAATGCCCAGGACGGAATCTCGTTAGTGCAAGTGGCGGAGGGCTCGATGAACGACCTTTCTTCTATCTTGATACGACTTCGAGAACTTGCAGTCCAGTCGGCTTCAGACACCATCGGTCCCGTCGAGCGTCAGTTCCTGAATGTTGAATATGATCAGCTTGTTTCGGAAATCGATCGTATCGCAGAAGGAACAGAGTTCAACGGAACACAGTTGCTTGCGGGTGTAGGATCAGTTTTGGATTTCCAAGTGGGAACCAAAAATAATCCAGAAATCGATCGAATCTCATTTGATGCTTCTAAAGCAGATGCGAATTCCGCAGCCTTGGGTGTTAACCTCTCAAGCGTTGCAGATAAAGCATCCGCACAAAATGCCCTATCAGCAATTGACCAGGCCATCGTCAGTGTCTCAGCAATGAGAGCAGACTTCGGTGCCATCCAAAATCGTTTGCAGTCATCAGTTGGAAACATTCAAGTGAGTGTGGAAAACATGTCAGCAGCAAATTCTCGAATTCGAGATGTGGATGTGGCAGAAGAAACTTCAGAAATGACAAGAAATAACATCTTGTTACAAGCTGGAACTTCCGTCTTGGCTCAAGCCAATCAACAAGCGAATGTCGCACTTGGACTCTTGAACAAATCATTTAGTTAAAGATCTTGGCAGTTATAATCTGCCAAGATGATTCTTTGACCTGGAAGGTTTACGATCTAGTCATTGCATTTTTGTAACCGCAATTTTGTAATGACGATCACCCTCTATTAATAATGATTGGACAGGTATCTATAAGGTACCGTCAAAAGCCTCAGTGTTGATATTTTTATATCATACTCAAAAAGCGATTTTTCAAAACAAAGTGTTTTGATAATCACAACTCGATTCATTTCCTGCGTTTAATCCAGAAGGGAAAACCTTCTGGATTATTTTCTCTGGATTTAATCTTTCTTTTCAAAATTCATTTCATCTTTCTGGTGTGTCTCAAATTAAAATGTAAACAAATCATGCGATTCTTTAAAAACTAGACTCAAGCAATCTCATTTCGCGTCGAATAGTATCTTAGAACAAGACAGATGCAGGATGCGTCGGTGGCCCAAGGATAAAGGGCAAAGTTCAAGGAGGAATGACTAATACACGGAGGATAAATGGGATTACGTATTGCTACGAATGTGGGTGCGATTAACGCACAAAAAAATCTTTACATGACGAACATCAACGCCAACCGCTCGATGTCAAGACTTGCCTCAGGATCGAGAATCAATCAAGCCGCTGACGATGCTGCAGGTCTGGCAATTTCAGAAAATCTCAAAGGACAAATCAGAGGCCTCAGACAAGCCAATCGAAATGCCAACGATGGAATCTCCTTGGTGCAAGTTGCTGAAGGAAGTTTGAACGAAGTTTCAAATATGCTCATCCGGCTGCGTGAACTGGGAGTTCAAGCCTCTTCAGATACCATCGGAAATACGGAAAGACAGTTCATCGATGTGGAATATCAACAGCTCAAATCAGAAATTCAGCGTGTGACTGAAAGTACAAATTACAACGGTTATGATTTACTGAATGGAACGGGTGGAGTCATCGATATTCAAGTTGGTGTCAACAACGATGCGTTTAAAGATCGAATTTCATTTAATGCTTCAGCTGCAAATGCATCTTTGGATGCCTTGGGAATGGTCACAGAAACAGTCAGCAGCAAAGAAGGTGCTCAAATGAGTCTGTCACAAATTGACAGTGCCATGGTTTCCATCAATGCGATTCGTGCTAATTTCGGAGCCATGCAGAATAGGCTTCAATCAACATCAAATAATTTATTGATTTATGACGAAAATATTTCAGCTGCGAATTCTCGAATTCGAGATGCAGATATAGCTGCGGAATCAACTGAAATGGTCAGAAACAATATCTTGCTTCAAGCTGGTGTTTCAGTGCTGTCACAAGCAAATCAAACCAATCAGTTAGCCTTAAAACTCTTAGGCTAAAATCCAACTCATTTTTAACGAAGAGGACTTCCTAAGTAAAAGTCCTCTTTTTCAATTCACTTCTAAAGTGCGCTGTCCTTTGAGGCTATGCAAGTTACTGCGAACTCGATGGGGACATGAAGTCATTTTAGAAATCGAGTGGTAATGAAACTGAAACTAAATAAGTATTGTGTTTAAATTCGTTGTAAGCAGCATCAAAATCATAACCAGCACCAGCATTCTTAGCGGTGCCTCCGTGATCAGTATAATTTCGTGCATAGTATTCAAGATTCAATGAAATGAACGGTAAGCCTTGAAATCCGACTCCAAGTTTATACCCACTTCCAGTCAAAGTTGTTTCAGAGCCTGAACTTTTTAGTTTTGTTTCATCTTTCAAGAGATAGCCGCCCCAAACTCGGATCAAGATTGGAAAATCAAATCCAAGGGTAATCCCAGCTGTTGATCGCGCAAGGTCTGAACTGTTCATCCCGCTGGCGTCGTATTTTACGGTCCCGCTGGTCGCCACCAAATAATCTAAAGCAGCCCACAGTCCAATAAAACTATATCCAAGTCTGGCTCCAAGATTTGAGCCCGAGATCACACCGCCCAGATCCGCACTTGCATTTGGTAAGTAAGTCGATTTGTACTTTGCTGATTGCGTGCCGAATTCATAACCTAAATAAGGTTCAATCATTATTCCAGCTTGAGAAACCGAAGTGACAAAAAACATCGACAGAAAAAGAGAAGAAAACTTCATAAAACCTCCTAAAATTTTGGAGCTTAAAGTAAGTTCCAAAGCAAGAGCAGGTTAGTACCAAAAATAGCTCAGGCCAAGGGATTTATAGTCTTGGTCACTGGCATCGATTTCAAGAATCCATTGTTTGTTCCAGTAATATTGCAGTCCAAAAGTCACACTTTTGAATTTTTCGTTATCAGCAACTTGGTCACTTTCATCCACATTGATATAGCTGCCTACGATGTGGCCCTGATAACTGATTTTGATGGATTGAATCCACTGAGGTATGCGATAAACTTCACTGTTGGAAATGTCGCTTAAAGCAAAAGAATTGAATTCTTGCAACTGTGTTTCTTGGTAAAGATATTGATCACGCGACAATTCCAAAGTATATGGCCACAATTGTTCAAATGCAATTCGGGCTGACCAGCCAGCACTTGAAAGCTTTTGATTCGAGACATTGGCCAATGTTGATTGAAAATCCCATCGTTGCAGCAATGCACCACCAGTCAAGACAATTTCATTCAAAAAATAATCTAAAGTGATCCGAGATGATTGTTTTGTAAAATGATCTGAAACACTTGTTCTCCATGTATATCCGTTCAAAGAAAAGTCATCGCTCAAATCTTTTGAGCCAAATAATTGCAGGGAATTGGTTCGGTATTTTTCATCCAATTGATTTGCTTCAGAACCAATGCCCACGCCAAGGGAGCCTCCGGACTTTAAACCATAACTGTAGGATGTATCAAAACCGGTAGCTTCATCAGAAAATCGAAATCCTCGAAAACTGACCGAGCTTTTTGTCGGCACATTGAGGGTGATTTCGTCATCGCTTGCAAAAATGATGTTTGAGAAAAAAATGACAAGAATGAAAATAAACTTCATTGCCGTCTCTCGCGCAAACGCTGGAGGATCCTTTGTCTTTGTGCAGGGGATAGGCTGCGCCACTTTCTGAACCGTTGAACCATGCGTTCTCGTTTTTCGGGTGATAAGTTTCTCCAGCGTCTCATATTCTGACGAATTTTTTCTCGACGTGATTCGGGCAATCTTTGCCATCTTCGAAAATTAGTCACCACGCGCTTTTGTCGCTCGGGTGGAAGAGTTTTGAATTTTTTGAAAGCTTCTTGAATGCGTTGCTGTTCTTCCGGAGGAAGGCTCTGAAACTTTTTTAACTTGGCTTTGAGCTGATCTTCTTCGGACTGTGCGAAAGTATTTTGTTTAGAAAATAAAATTGTCAGAGCTGCGACCATGCTTGAAAAGGAAATCAACTCGCGGCGAGAAATGGAATTTTTCAAACATTTTGAATTATTTCTCATTGGAAGCCTCTTCAACTTTTTTAAACTCTTCTTGGGCCGATTCATCTTCTGCAAATTCTAAATTTTCGTACAAATCCCATTCGGATTGTTCTTGCAGTAACTCTAAGAGCTCAAGCATTTCCTTGTTTTTCAAAAGCTCTTGCTTTTCTTTTTCTGTAGTCATGTTTCATCCCATTCTTCAATAAAGTCCAATTCTTCTATTAAATCTAGATTTTCTAAATCGTCCCAGTCATTTTGTGCAGTGATTAATTCGGAGCTCATCAACAAGTTTGCATGAAATCCATAGGGATCAGATAATGGCCTTTTTTGCTGACGCTGAAAAAAGTAAAACAGAATCGCTGAAAAACCTGTCAACGCAAGACCTGAAGTCATTTGGTTTTGCTTGAGCCACTGAAATAAATGCCTCCATGGTTCAAATGCAGGTGCCGATTCAGAGGCGGCCTTGTTTTTCAAGCGTTGTAATTCAACGTCAGCCCTGGCAAAAACTTGGGCTTGATAATCAGTTGAAATTTCTTCTTCAAAGAGAGAGTCAAATCGATTCACATCGACCTCCCTTTTGCCAGCAACACTTCCTTCAAAGATTCTCTTGATCTAAACAACAATACTTTTGCATGGTTATAAGTTATTTCTAATTCATTAGCGATTTGGCCCAGCTCAAGCTCTTCGCTCAGATACATTGTTAAAATGATCCGATATTCATCTTGCAATTCGTCAATTGCTTTTCGAACAAGTTGAATATCACTCTTCTGTTCAAAAAGACCTTCAAAGTCTTTCAAGGATATTTCTGAATCTAGCACTGTGGGGTCAGCTTCTGGAATTTCCCATTTGCTAGATCGTAAATCACTGATTGCTGCGTTTCTTGCGATCATCAAAATCCAACCTCGAGCGCTGTTGGCATGCCTTGGTTCAAAATCCACAGATTTTTTTAGAACGGTCATCCAGACTTCTTGCGAGATATCTTCGGATTTGGTTTTTGATTTCGTAATTCTCATGCAAACGCCCAAAACAATTTTTGAATAACGCAGAAAGAGCGACTCAAAGGATTTTTTGTCGCCCTGACTGATTTTCTGAATAAGGTCCAAGTCGGAAATTTCACTCGATGTCACTCACAGTAGCTCAGCGTAATGTCTTTTGATTGTCCAGCTTTGACATAAGTCGCTGAACCACACCCATTAAATGTCAATGTTGCAGAGCCTGTGATTGAACCAGAATAATTAATTGCCAAAGTTCCTGATACTGGATGGCAACAGACGTTTGAGTAGTTCAAGTTATTCGGAGTTATGCTTGTCGTAAATTTTGCTAAGTTATGATTTATTTCTAAAGCTCCACCACTGACTGTGCGTCCAGCTCGAGCAATTGTTCCAGTGATTTGAACCGGGGATGTTGTACGCATGGAAACACTGTATCGGGTTCGGCCGTTGTATGACAAAGATTTGTGCTTGCCCATGATCTCGATTTCAAAACCAGAATTTGTTTTTGAAAGTTTGCCGCCACCACCGTAAGAAGATCCTAGATAGTCAACAGCATTGTCAGAAGTAACGGACATGATTCCACCACGTGGACCTGCAATATTCAGATCATAAGTTCTTGTGACTGAATCTCCACTGACTGCCAAAGTACAACTTCCATGGGAATATGTTAAAGAAACATCGCCGTTAAAAGTTGCTGCTGCATTTGAATTTGTACATCCACTGTAAGAAACAGTTTTTATTCCATTAACACATGATTGCTGATAAGCCCGCGAACACACCTCTGCAAATGCTTCCTGGATAAAAACAGATTTAAATAACTCATATTTATTCAAGTTTTGTGGTTTGGTAAACGAAGTTAAAGCAGAGTTGGCTTGCTCATCGGCCACGCCATTGAGTGCTGTGATCCCACTTTCAACTACAGATTCTGTTTGATCTACCGAAAATAAATCTAGATCTGAACTTGTGGTTTCAACAGCTTTTTTGCCACAAGCTGAAAGGGCTAGAGTCAGGGTCAGTACCAGGATGATTTGATTTTGAGACATTGATTACTCCTTGATTAAAAAACGTATTTATATGCGTACCTGTAGTGCTAACGCTCAGGACTTGGTGAAAGTTACAAAAATGTTTAAATATAAAATCTCGAATTGGTGCGAAAAAGACGGATTTTTCTTTTCTAGCGGTTAAACTGAAGCCAACAATGGTCACTTTCAATTGATTTGAACTGAATAAGACCAAGGCTCTAACTTCATAAAAAACCTCCGCATTTTAAATTCGACCCAAATTTGTCAAAAAAATCGACATTAAAAGCCCTCGAAATCCGGTTGGCATGGCTTGCAGTAATTATTTAGTGATTTTGATTTTTTATACGACCTGAGGAGGTTGATGTGAAACTTTTTCCAGTATTGATGATTGCAACTTTTTCCGTTCAGTCTTTTGCGACCCTCACCCCAAGTTATCCTCGCGGTGAAGAAATTATTTCCCACGAAGTCGGTGGTGGGCGAGCTCCTGAAATTTGTATCATTCCAAAAAAACTGCCAGGTGCAGCTTATAGCAAGAGTGACCTCGAAAACGAAAAAGAATTATGTGGATTCCATATCGGAGTCAACGCCGCAGCTTGTGGAAAAGAAAATAGCACCAATCCAGGTGTGAATTTTTTTACTCCTGAAGTACCAAAAAATACTCCAGCAAATGTGATCCAACAAATGGTCACTCAATTACAACAATCAGACTGCACAGCCAAGAATGCTCAAGGTAAAAAAGCAGATAAAGATGCAAAATATAAGTTAAGTACAAGTTGCAGTTACAGTCCTTCGTTACTTGCCTATTATCATATGTCTCGAGCATTAGGAAATATCGTTAATGTTCCTCCAGCAGTTTTAAGAACGATGGATTTGGGAAGACATATTGCGATTGGTGAAAAATCTTTAAAAGATACCGAAGGTAAAGGTCTGATCAACGATACTTGGAGAAGTTTGATGACTCAGCTTCGCGCAGGACGAAATTCAAATAAAAAAGATTTGTTGTTCACTGATGATTTTGATCAGTCATATGGTGCTCTTCAAAAAAACCCCAAGGAGGAAAATATTTTTCAAGAAAAAAAGCAAAAACTTTATAAGGAATTTTTTAATGAAGGGGAAGACCGTGCGGTCTCTTTTCGCGAAAACAATGCGATTTATCGAATGCTAAGAAATAAAAATTTAACTGTTCCACGAATTTTTAACTCAGCAAATGTTCAGGAAATGGTTCACCTTCGCGATGCTGCTGATTTCATCTTGCTTGATACAATTTTAGGTCAACAGGATCGGTTTGGAAATATTCATTTCATCGAAAAGCATTTTTATACATGGACAAATGCTCAAGGACAATTTGATGTCAAATCAGAAAGGAAACCGGAAAAAATACCTGCAGGCGTGCCCTCAGTTGCAGTAAAAGAAATGTTGTTGAAAGATAACGATTGTGGAGTTGCCAAGGAAAATCGAATTGCAGCTGCAGGTCTATTGAACAATGTGGCTCACATGTCTCCGAAGACTTATAAAGCACTTCTTGCTCTTGAAAGAATCATTGATCAAGGCGATGTTCGTGAACAATTTCCTGATCATTTGCTGAGTTAAAAATTCGTGGAAC